>JAUCPW010000002.1 GCA_030373045.1 Candidatus Fermentibacter sp. | reverse complement strand
CCCCCCCCCCCCCCCCTTTCTTCACCCGGCCTCCCGGCCCTTCCGGGCGTAGAGGCCGGTGGTCTTCCAGCGGCGGTGCGGCCACCAGTACAGGTCGGGGCGGCGCCTCACCATGTCCTCGAGGCGTCTGGTGTAGAGCTGGGTGAGTTCGATCTCGGCCTGGTCAGCCGGGATGTCCTTCCGCGGCAGGATGGGCTCGGTGTAGACCGCAGTGTGGTACGGGCCGTGCTCGCGCACCATGAAGGTCGGGTAGATCGGGCAGCCCAGCTTCACGGCGAACGCCGCCGCCCCGCGCGGGGTGGACGCCGGCATGCCGAAGAAATCGACGACGATCCCGCCGCGGCCGGCATCCTGATCCGACAGCCATGCCACGACACCCTTCTCCCGGATCGTCCTGAAGATCTCCCGCATGGCCCCGTCCCGGCTGATCAGGCCGATGCCGTGGACAGACCTGAGCCTGTTGACGAAGCCGTCGACGAGCGCGTTGTGCTGCCTGCCAACGAGGAAGCGCGTGCTGACGCCTCCATAGCTCTGGAGGACGCCCTGCAGCTCCCAGTTCCCGAAGTGGAAGGCGAGGCCGATCCCGCCCTCCTCGCCGAGCCGCTTCATGATACCGGGGTTCTCGATCCTGACGTACTTCTCGATGTGCCGGCGCCCGAGCCTCCGCTGCCTGGCGAACTCCACGGTGAACCTGCCGAAATTGGCGTAGGAGCGAGCGCCTATCTCCGCTCTCGCTCGCACGGGAAGATCGGGGAAGGCCTGCCCGAGATTGATCAGGGAGACCTTCCGCCTGATCCCGAGGATCCATGCGGCCCGGCCGATCGCCGCCCCGAAGCACAGCGCCATGCGCAGCGGCATCAGGTCCAGGGCCAGGACCACCGCCCTGAGGGCCGCATATTCGAGCAGATGCCTGAAGGTCGGGCGCAGAAGCCGCTTCTCCTTCGTGCCGGCCGGTCCGTCGCTCATCTCAGGATTGCCACCCTGACGGAAGTGGTGGAACCGCATGCCTCGAGCACGGCGGTGTAGATCCCGGGCGGCAGGCTGCCGGGAACCCCGGAAACCGTCGTCTCACCGGCCTGGAGGCTCGTACCGCCCCATTCCCAGACGAGCCTGCCGTCGGACGAGTAGAGACCGAGCGCTGCCGGGCCCGCACCGGGCACGTCGAGAACGAACGCCGGATCGGCGGACGGGCAGGCCCGGAGAGTCATCGAAGGCCCTGCGGATCCGTCGTCCCCTGCGATCCCCGTCGGCGGCGTGAAGTAGATCCTGAGCGAGTTCATGAAGCTCAGGAGCTCGCCGGTCGACGAAGTGGGAAGCCCCGCGTCCAGAGTCCTGTTCGGGGTCGGGGGATAGAAGGCCTTGGCGTTTATGGTCCTGCCGTCCTCGCCGAGATACCTGAACTCGATGATCAGGTTGTGCTCCCCGTCGTATTCGAAGGGCTGCTGGAGCTCGAATCCGTTCCACCCGGGCGCTGTCCAGTCGATCGCGAGAGTGTCCAGCCAGTGGGCCCTGGCCGGTTCGAACCCGGCGTAGTTGTCCGAGAAGGATGTCGTCAGCTCATCCATGGTGGTGTGGCAGAACAGGATCTCCGCCTTGTAGAACACGGCCTCGCTGAAGGCGTCATGGGTCGCGAAGAGCTGGACCTCCGAGATGGTGCCCGGCCCGTTCATCTCTTCTCCGAGTACCAGAACCTGGTACCTGCGTCCGTAATCCGCTCAAGAACCGCAGTAGGGCCGGTTCGTTGTGAGGGTACCGGATGCGCCGAGCTCCACCAGCTCGAGCGAAGCGCACAGGATCGCCACCATGGCCGAAGCGTGCATCACGCCACCTCCTCTCTCCCGGGTCGCTCAGTCGACCCCCGGGCCGCTTTCCACGAAGGCCCTCACAAGGTCGCGGGCCGCCTCGATCCCCTTCGCATGAGTCCTCTCCATGCCGTGCGAGGCCGAGACCCCGGGGCCGACGAGCGCCGTCCTGATGTCGTATCCCGCCGACTGGGCAGAAGCTCCGTCCGAGCCGTAGAACGGGAACACGTCGAGCCTGTGCGGTATCCCCCCCTCCCGGGCCAGGCCCGCGAGCCTGCGGCGGAGGGCCAGGTCATACGGACCCCTGGAGTCCTTGACGCAGATAGAGACCGCCGTCTCGACCCCCTCGACCTTCTCCCCGACGACGCCCATGTCCACCACGAGCATGCGCCGGGCGGAGCCGGGGATGCCCGCGGAGGCCCCGTGCCCGACCTCCTCGAAGTTCGTGAAGAAGAAGCAGGTCCGGGCCTTGTCCATCCCGTCCGCCCCGAGCGCCAGCATGGCACCCGCCATGGCCGCACAGCCCGCCTTGTCGTCGAGGAACCTCGACTTCACGAACCCGGTCGATGTGCGCTCGAACCTGGGATCGAACGAGATGAAGTCGCCGACTCCGACACCGAGACCTTCGAGGTCCTTCTTCGATGACGCCTCGACATCCAGCCTGACGTGCATGTTGGTCTGGCTGCGCTCCGTCTTCCCCGCATCCCGGTTGACATGGACCGCTGGGTTGTCGAGGAGGAGAGTTCCTCTGAAGGTCTTCCCCCCTTCGGAATGCACCGTCACGTACTCCGCCTCGAACGAGGGGAGGACGAGACCGCCGATCTGCGAGAACGAGAGGGTGCCGTCGCTCCTGAGGCCGCTCACTATCGCCCCGAGGGTGTCGACATGCCCCGACACCACGAGCTCGGGTTCGCCGAGGCACCCGGCCAGCAGGCCGCCCTTGTTGGTCAGTGCCGTCGGGATGCCTGCGCCCCGTGCGGACTCCTCGAGGAATGCCACGGCCCCGTCCGTCATGCCCGACGGGGACGGGATCGAGACGAGCTTCTCCAGTATCTCAAGGGTTCTCTGCATGTCAGCCTCCACAGTCACCGATAGAAGTCCCTGCAGGCGTTCTTCAGCATTCGAAATGGTCGTAGCCGGTTCTGCCCGGAAGCCCGGCGGGCCGGCCGCCCAGGCTGATCCGCACCCCGGGTTCCTCGGAGGCGCAGCCGATCCTTGCGAAACCGCAGTCCGCGAAGTCGAGCGAAGGCGGGGCGCTGAACAGGAGGACGAAATCCTCGCCGGCCGCACAGGCCTCCGCGGGCCTGTCGCGGACTGCCTCGAAGAGCGGCACCGGGTCGAGGTCGATCTCGCATCCGGCCCCGCTCTCGGAGCACAGGTGCATCGCTTCCGAGAAGAGCCCGTCCGATACGTCGATCGCGCAGCGGACGCCCCTCTTCCTGATGATGCCGGCCTCGTCGAAGGCCGCCAGGGGTCGGAGGAAGGCCCTGATCCGCTCGATTTCGCTCTCCGGCAGGGGCTTCACCGGGCGGAGCGAGGCGCCTTCGAGGCCTCCGCAAGCCTCCATCGCGGCCTCTATGTCTAGCGATCTGCCCAGGGGTCCCGTGAGCCACAGCGAATCCCCCGGCTCCATGGAGCTGCGCCTGAGGAGCGTGGAGGGATCGCCGCCCTCTCCGGTGGCGGAGATCGTTATCAGGAGCCTGTCCGAAGCCACCGTCTCGCCTCCGGCCACGATGCAGTCATCCCTGGAGAGGAGGCCCGCGTAGAATCCCGAGAGCCAGTCCCAGCCGAGATCCCCGGGGGCGGCCAGGGAGACGAGCACGCTCGACGGCCCGGCGCCCATCGATGCCAGGTCGCTCAGGGTCGCCTCGAGCAGCCTCCTGCCCAGGACTGCCGGGTCGCACCACCAGCGGTGGAAATGCCTGCCCTCCACGAAGGAGTCGATCGTGGCGACGGGACAGGACAGAGCGGGAAGCACGGCGGCATCGTCCCCGGCTTCGCGGAGCCCGGGGAACTCCCTCCTGAGGCGGGCTATGAACCCCCTCTCGCCCATGCCGGACAGCGTCGGACCGGATGCGCCCCCGTCATTCACGAGAGCACTACCTTCAATTCCTCCATGCGCTCGGGATCGCGCCTGTCGGGGGCCGTCATCACCGCGTTCGTCGAGGCGGCCCTGCAGCCGCAGGTGAATTTTCGCGAGGCCGCGGCCCTTGCGGCGATGGCCACCACCCTGCCCGCCAGGGCCGTGTTCGCGTTCATGTTGGCCACGACCATCTCGACCGTGACCTCCTCCTCGCTCTCGTGCCAGGCGTCGTAGTCGGTGACCAGGGCCAGGGTCGAGTAGCACATGTTGGCCTCGCGTGCGAGCTTGGCCTCGGGAATGGCGGTCATGCCGATGATGTCGCAGCCCATCGCCCTGTAGATCCTGCTCTCGGCCCTGGTGGAGAAGGCGGGGCCCTCGATGCAGACGTAGTCGCCCTTCGGATGCACATTGGCTCCGGCCTCGACGGCGCTCGCGGCCAGTATCTCCCTCATGCAGGGGCAGTACGGCTCGCCGAAGGACACGTGGGCCACGATGCCGCCGCCGAAGAACGTGGACCTCCTGATTCCCTTCGTCCTGTCCCAGAGCTGGTCGGGGACGACCATGTCGCGGGGGGCGATCTTGCTCTTCAGGCTCCCCACGGCCGAGACGGATATGATCCTGCGCACGCCGAGCGCCTTGAGCGCGTAAATGTTGGCGGCATAGGGGACCTCGGACGGGGAGTGGACGTGCCCTGTCCCGTGTCTGGCCAGGAATGCGAGCTTCACTCCGTCCAGCGACGCGAGCACGATCGGGGAGGACACGGAGCCGCAGGGGGTCACGGGCTCTACGGTACCCTCCGTTACGATGCCATCGAGCGCGTAGAGCCCGGTGCCGCCTATTATCCCGATCCTCTCACCGTTTTCCATTATCTTCCTCCGGTTGGGATGTGCTGGACGACGAATATATCTAGCAGGGAGAGAGGTGGCGCCATCGAGGCAGACAGCGGCAGGGACGGCATTCCGACAGTCGATGCGGGCGGCATGACCTTTGCCGGGCTCGGCGAGTGGCTGGGAGACCTGGGGCTCCCTCCATGGAGGACCGGACAGATCTTCGGCTGGGTGCACAGGAGGCTCTCGGGCAGCTTCCAGGACATGTCCGATCTGCCTTCGACCCTGAGGTCGTCGCTGTCGGACGCCGCCTACATCTGGAGCCCGGAGCCCGCCCTGAGGGCCGACTCGCCCGACGGGGCCTCGAAGTTCGTCTTCCCGCTGCGCGACGGTCTCTCCATCGAGAGCGTGCTGCTGCCCGTCCCCGGCAGGATCACCGCATGCCTCTCGTCGCAGGTGGGCTGCCCGGTGGGCTGCGCCTTCTGCATGACGGGCAGGACCGGCTTCAGGAGGAACCTCTCGGCGGGCGAGATAGCGGGGCAGTTCAATGCCCTGAGAAGATTCTCCGAGGGCCGGGTGACGAACGTGGTGTACATGGGCATGGGCGAGCCGCTGCTCAACGTGAAGGCGGTGCTCGATTCCCTCACGATCATCACGGACCCTCGCGGAGCCGGGATCGGAACGAGGCACGTAACGGTCTCGACCGTGGGGGTGCCGGAGGGGATGGCGAAGCTCGCAGCTCATCCCGGGCAGGCGGGGCTGGCGATATCGCTGCACAGCGCGATGCAGGCGACGAGGGACAGGCTCATCCCCGCTGCCAGGCGGTGGGGCCTGCGTGAGGTGAGGAAGGCCGCGATAGGCTACTCGTCCGCGAAGAACCGCCCCGTGACCTTCGAGTTCTGCCTCCTGGACGGGATCAACGACTCGCCTGACGAGGCCAGGGCCCTCGGTGACTTCACGAGGGGGGTATGGTGCAAGATCAACCTCATACCCTGCAACGATGTCGATGGCACCGGCTTCTCGAGGCCTCCGGAGAGGCGCATGAAGGCGTTTCTCGACATCCTGACGGAGATGGGCCGGGAGGCCACGGTCAGGAAATCGCTCGGTTCATCCGCCGGAGGGGCCTGCGGGCAGCTCGGGGCCTCTCTCGGAAGCGAGGCTCCTAGGGAGTGAAGTGGAGCACGGCCACGGCCGAGAGGCCTGACAGGTCGTCCTCCCCCGCCAGCTCCTTGCCGCAGGGCATCCACTCGGGGCGCAGCACGACGTCCATGAACGTCGCCTCGCCGAGCCTGATCCTGGTTCCGAGCTCGATGCTGACGATCCCGCCGCCGGAGGACACCCCGTCCTCATCGCCGTCGGCCGGCTCGTCCCAGGCCACGAAACCCCCGGCGCCTATGCCCACGAAGGGTTCCAGGCCCCTCTGCCCGGCGTAGCGATGGTAGAAGGGGTACGACCTGTAGCCGATCTGGAGAGGGATGCAGGCGACGCCGTCCCACGCCGGGGAGTCGGTGGAGGCGGACCTGTAGCCGGTGCGGAGCCAGATGCAGGAGCTGAGCTCCATGGGGATCTGCAGCGCCGCCTCGAACATCGGGCCCGCCGAGAGAGCGGTTTCGAAGTCGGAACCGGTCGGGATCCAGGCTCCTCCGCCGAAGCCCAGTTCCAGGTCGCCCCGCCCGGGATCGGCGAGGGAGAGTGCGGCCAGGATCAGCAGCCCTGTCATCGGATTCCTCCAGTCAGAACTCGATGCCCTTGCGGGCCTCGACTCCGTTGCGCCAGTAGTGTTTGACTTCGCACATCTCGGTGACCAGGTCGGCCAGGCCCGTGAGCCGGCCGTCGCGGGGATACCTGCCCGTCATGACGAGCTCCGTCCCCTCGGGGCGCATCTCAAGAAGCCCCTCGACCTCGGTATCCGTCAGCAGGCCGAGCGTCACCGCGGTCAGTATCTCGTCGGCTATCACGATGTCGAAATCCCACGAGGTCTCGCCCGCGAGTATCGCCAGGCCCTCCCTGGCCAGGGCGATGTCCTCGGGGTCGGGCTTCCCCGGGTCGAGGAAGCCGGGGCGCCCGAGCTGCCGGATCTCGATCAGCCCCGGAAAGCGCCAGGGGAGGGCCAGCTCGGACGTCTG
The DNA here is from genome assembly GCA_030373045.1 of Candidatus Fermentibacter sp. Taxonomy (NCBI): domain Bacteria; kingdom Pseudomonadati; phylum Candidatus Fermentibacterota; class Candidatus Fermentibacteria; order Candidatus Fermentibacterales; family Candidatus Fermentibacteraceae; genus Candidatus Fermentibacter; species Candidatus Fermentibacter sp. The sequence continues at coordinate 77,992 of JAUCPW010000002.1, read as the reverse complement.
TTCGCCCTTCATGAACTGGTAGATGCCGACGCGGAGGAACGCGCATGCCGCTCTTACTGCGAGCCCGAGGGCGGCCGTGGTCTTGCCCTTGCCGTCGCCTATGTACATCTGGACGAAGCCCTGCTTCAACCGCTCCGCCTCCCCCCGGCCGGGACTCCGGCCACTGCGGATATGGTACGGCACGGGGGCACCGGCGTCAAATCCCCGGAGGCGTCAGCCGTTGCGGCATGGGAATGGAGGGCGGTCTGCGGAGGATTACCTTCGGCCGGGGATGGTGCGCTGCAGAGCGGAGAGGGTCTCAGCCGTTGCGGTACTGGAGCAGGTACAGGTTGTAGTAGATGCCCCTGCGGGCGAGGAGCTCCTGATGGCTGCCGCGCTCGACGATCCTGCCGGCGTCGATGACCAGGATCTCGTCGGCCTTCTGTATGGTGCTCAGCCTGTGCGCCACGATGATGCTCGTCCTGCCCCTCATCAGGGTCTCTATAGCCTTCTGGATGAGCTGCTCGGTGGCCGGATCGACGCTGCTGGTGGCCTCGTCGAGGATCAGGATCTTCGGATCGTGGGCAAGGGCCCTGGCAAAGCACAGCAGCTGCTTCTGGCCGGTCGAGAGGGTGGCGCCCCTCTCGGCCATGACCTCCGAGTAGCCTCCGGGCAGGTTCCCGATGAAGCCGTCGGCCTGGACCATCTCGGCGGCGCGCTCGACAGAGCTCCTGTCTATGGGCGAACCCAGCCTGATGTTGTCCTCGACCGTCCTGCTGAAGATGAACGCATCCTGGAGTACGATGGCCATGTTGCGGCGGAGCGAGGCCACGGGCATCCGCCTTATGTCAGTGCCATCCACCTTCACCGAACCCGATGCCGGATCGTAGAACCTGCAGAGCAGGCTGATGATCGATGTTTTGCCAGCCCCCGTGGGTCCCACTATGGCCACGCTCCTGCCGGGCTCGACCCTGAAGGAGACGTCCCTGAGCACCTCCTTGCCCTCGACATAGGAGAACGAGACGGAGTCGAACTCCACTCTCCCGGTGATGCCGGCGGGGGCGGTGGCTTCGGGAGAGTCGGTGACGTCGGGCTCCGTGTCCATGACGCCGAACACCCTCTCCGCCGAGGCCATCGCGCTCTGCATGATGTTGAACTTCTCGCTCATGTCCGCTATGGGCTGGAACATCTGCCTGACGTAGCTGACGAACGCCACGAGCGCGCCGATGGTCAGCGCCCCGCCCAGGACGCTCACCCCGCCCGTGACCAGCACGAGCGCGACGCCTGTCGAAGCCAGGATCTCGATGGCCGGCCTGAAGATGCCGAAGATCACGAGCTGCCGCATGTTCGCGGCGAAGTAGTCCTCGTTGGTCCTGCTGTACCTCTCCCTGCGGGCCGGCTCCCTCCTGAAGATCTGCACGACCTTGATGCCCGAGAGGTCCTCGGCAAGCCTCGAGTTGAGGGAGGACAGCAGGCGCCTGGCGTCCCTGAAGGCCCCCCTGACCTTCCGCCGGAACACCATGGACACGAAGGCGAAGAAGGGGGCGACCGCCAGCGCCACCAGGGCCAGGCGGGGGTTCATGAAGAAGAGTATGGCCACGGTGCCGGTGAGCAGGAGGATGTCCTTGAACATGTTCACGAGCACGGCGGCGAACATCTCGTTCAGGGCCTCGATGTCGTTCGTCACCCTCGTGACCAGCCTCCCGACGGCATTCCTGTCGAAGAACGAGAGGGAGAGCTTCTGTATGTGCGAGAAGAGCGCCGAGCGGAGGTCGTACATCGACCGCTGGCCGGCAACGGCGAGGGTGACGGCGTGGCCGTACCCTATCGCGAGGCCCAGGAGCACTATCACCGCCGCTGTCAGGGCGAGCCGCCTGATGCCGTCGCGGTCGGCCCCCCTCATGCGCAGCAGGATGTCCGGGGGCACCGAGGACATGCCCGCCTCGGGGACCAGCCACTCCCCTCCGGCCACCACCGCGTCCTCCACCCTGTCGGCCACGTCGGCGGGCACCTCGTCTGCCGGGAACCTGTAGTAGGTCTGCGTCCCCAGACCGACGCCCCCGACGAGGGCCTCCCTGTCGGCAGAGTCGAGGGATTCGAGGGAGGCCTTGCGCACCAGGACGGTGTTCCCGTCGAGTCTGACGAAGTCGCCCTCGGAGGGGGACAGCGCCATGAGCGAGTCGCATGCGCCGGGGGTCCCCTCGTAGATCTGGTAGAGGCGCGCGAGATACCTGTCGATGCCGATCTTCGTGATGTAGGGGATGATCAGGTCGACCCCGGTGGAGACCACCATGAAGAGAAAGGCGAGCACGACCAGCCAGCGGTGGGGCTTAACGAAGGCCAGAAGCCTCTTCACGAGCCTGCCGTCGTAGGCCTTGCCTTCGATCAGATCTGCATCCCAGTCGGAATGGCCGTTCACGTCGATCGCCCCCTCCCGGAGGGCAGGAAGCGCCTGGTCTCCTCCACATCCGTATCGGCATCCCAGTCGGAATGGCCGTTCACGTCAATCGCCCCCAACCGCGGTGGGCGTGCGCCTGGCTTCCTCCTCGAGCTGCTGCATCCTGTGGAGGTCAGCGTAGATGCCGCCAAGGGCGAGCAGCTCGTCGTGAGTCCCGGACTCGACGAGCCTGCCTCCGTCCAGGACGATGATCAGATCGGCCCTCTTCACGGTGCTTATCCTGTGGGCTATCACGACGCCGGTCCTCTGGCCGAGGCTCTCGGACAGGGTCGAGAGGATCGCGGCCTCGGTCTCGGTGTCCACGCTGGAGAGGGCGTCGTCGAGCACGAGGATGGAGGGATCGGTGGCCAGGGCCCTCGCGATCGCCACTCTCTGCTTCTGTCCCCCGGAGAGGGTCACGCCCCTCTCGCCCACGAGGGTGTCATAGCCTTCGGGGAAGGACTCTATCTCGGATTGGATCTGGACCTTCCGGGCCAGGTCCTCGACCTGCCCGCGGGAGAGCCCGCCGGTCCCGAACGCGATGTTGTCGGCCACGTTCATGGCGAAGAGGAAGGTCTCCTGGGGCACGTACCCGAAGAAGCCCCGGAGCGCCTCGAGCGACATGTCGCGGATGTCCGTCCCGCCTATCAGGATCGTGCCCGCCGGCGGGTCGTACAGGCGCATCATCAGCTCGACGAGGGTGGTCTTGCCCGATCCCGTCCTGCCCACTATCCCGAGCGTCGAACCGCCGGGAAGGCTGAAGGAGACATCGTCGAGAACCTGCGTTTCGGTGCCCGGGTACGCGAAGCTCAGGCCCCTGACCTCGATGGATGTGTCCGCGGGAGCCTCGCGGTGGCCTCCGACGATGTCCGGAGGTGTGGTGAAGATCCTCTCGAGCCTGTCCATGCTGGCGGTGCCCCGCTGGAGGAGGTTGACCACCCAGCCCACGGCCATCATCGGCCATATCAGGGTGTGGAGGTAGCTCGAGAAGGCCACGAACTCACCGAGCGAGACCTCGCCCGAGATGACCATCGAGCCGCCCTCGCTCAGGAGTATCACCATGCTCGCCATGGCGAGGGCGCCTATCATCGGGTCGAACACGCCGCCGATCATTCCCAGCCTGATGTTCTGGTCCGCGCAGTCCTTCGCCCTGGTGTCGAAGAACCTCTGCTCCGACTCCTCGTCGCCGTAGGCCTTCACCACCCTGATCCCGGAAAGGCTCTCCTGGACGCGCTCGGTGAGTGCGGAGAAGGATTCCTGCACGGACATGAAGCGCCTGTGCACCAGCGAGCCGAACCGGAACATCACGAGCGCGAGGATGGGCAGGGGCAGGAGGGTGAGGAGCGTCAGCCTGACGTTCATAACCATCATCACCGAGAGGCTCGCGATGGCGAGTATCAGCGAGTCGAACGACGCCAGGGTAGCCATGCCGCAGGCCATCCGCACCGCCTGGAGGTCGTTCGTGGCATGGGCCATCAGGTCGCCGACCTTGGTCCTGTCGTAGAACTGGGGGGACAGCTTCTGGAGGTGGTCGTAGAGGTCCTGCCGGAGGTCCCGTTCGATCTTCTGGCTCGATCCGATTATGAAGTAGCGCCAGATGAACCTGCACCCGCCCATGAGGATGGAGACCACCACGATGGCGATCCCGGCCAGGATCAGCCGCTCCTGCGTGGCTGAGCCCTGCGCCAGGTCGTCGACGACGTGCTGGGTGATCTTGGGGATGACGAGCTGGAGGCCGTCGACGAAGACGAGCGCGACAAGGCCGAGGGCTATGGATCTCCTGTGGGACCACAGCAGGCGGATTATCGCCTTGAGGCTCGATCGGTCGATGCGGGGGCGCTTCTCTTCGTGGTCTTCCATCTATGCCGTTCCATGCCGTTCCGGGAGGCCGCTTTCGCAGCTCGTGCCGATGCCAGTCAGTCCTCGTACCTGTCGGAGGATTCGGGGCCTTCGCCGGCGGTCACGTCCGTGACCTCCAGCTTCCTGATGCCGGGGTCGACCGACCATCCCGCCTCGGTGAAGAACCCGGTCACGGTTATCGTCGAGCCGGGCATCCCGCGCAGGCCGGAAGCCTCCTCGCCCACCAGGGCCACCACCTCGCCGGTGGTATCGACCTGGAGGATGATCGTCTCGGACCTGGTTCCAGGGGCGAGGACCTCGACGGTGCCGGAGAGGGTCACTGCCCCGTCACCGGTCGTCACCGGATCCGGGGGCGCGGACGAGGTCGAGCACGATGCCGTGATCAGCAGGGCGGCCGCTGCAAGAAGGGTCCTCATCTTCCCTCCGTAATCGTCGGCGGGGAGGACGTCACCGGGGCGCAGATCCCCGGATCGCCCACCAGGCCCCAGGAGATCGGGCCCAGCCATCTCGTGAGGACCTCTCCGAGCATCGCGGGGTCCATGTCGCGGGCAATATCGCTGTACAGCCAGAGGTTGCGCCAGTCGCCCGTCTCTATCCGGTACATCCCGAGCATGTAGGCCTGGTTGTACGGAGACGACAGGGACATCATCCTGCCCGTCCTCGCCACCTCCAGGCTGCCCTGGAGGTTCTCGTCCGAGAAGCCCCCCGACGCGCCGTCGAGAACTATCGCCGCCATGAGCGAGCAGGCTTCCGCGGCTTCGGGGGTGCTCGCATAGAGATAGGCCCAGTTGCGCATCGACGATGCCGCGCCGGCGAAGGGTGCGTAGGTCAGGCCGCGCTCGGTGCGCAGCACCTGCCAGAACCGGTCGCTTACGGCGTCCATCGCAGCCGTGAACAGCGGAAAGTCGGGATCGGAGGGGGCCGGCGCGGGGAACTTGCCGACGATGTAGGCCGTCAGGGTCGACTCGGGCTGGAAGACCACCGTGTCGCGCGAGAACGCGAACGGCGGGGGCGGCGTCAGATCGCCGCCTCCCGGCGCTATCCGCCCGAAGGTGCCCTCGAGCATCCCCCTCAGATCCTCGGTCCCCGTCGGCCCGACGTGCGCGATCAGGATGTTCCCGGCGAGGATCCTCGATTCGAGGCGGGCCTCCACGTCGGCGGCCGTGAAGACCGACATGGTCTCCACGGTCCCCGAGGGGTCGAACCTGTAGGGATGGCCCTCGAAGAGGCCCTCGTTGGCCACCCGCCAGACCCTCTCGTCGGGATCGCTCTCCTCGACGAGCAGCGCCTGCAGGAGGCCGTCCCTGGTGCGCTCGAACGCCCCGGGCTCGAGCTCGGGGTCGATGAGGCAGTCGGACATGGCGTCGAGCAGGGCCGGCAGGTCCTCCTCCAGGCACATCAGGCGGAGGGCGCTGAAGTCGTACCCGTAGACGCCCTCGATCCTGGCCTGGGTGACGTCCATCAGCGAGCGCCAGGCCTCGCCGGGATAGCGCGAGGAACCCATCAGGCAGGCTTCGAACGCGAGGTTCTCGATCCCGGCGGTGCCCTCGTCGAGCGTCCTCGAACCGCCCTCGAGGAAGACGGCGAGTCCCTCGTTCGTGGACGGCATCTGCCTCGAGATGACCCGGATGCCGTTCCCGAGCTCGAATTCCACGACGTCGGAGGGCACCGAGGCGAAGGCCGCCGAAGCGGCGAGCAGGATGGCAAGTATCGTCCTCACTCGGCACCACCCCCCTCGGCGGGAGACATGACGAAGGTCACGGAAGGCCTGCCCGCCACGTATTCATCGAGGAACGCGGCCACGTCGTCGACCGTGACGAGGGCCAGGCTGTCGGGATAGGTGTCGTAGTATCCGAGCCCTCCGCCGACCACCCACCAGAAAGCCAGGGACTCGACGGCCACGTCATAGGATGTCTCCTCCGCGAGCAGCCTGTGCCTCCGGAGGCTCTCGGTGGCGGCGTGGAGATCGTATCCATCGTAGTAGGACGGGGAGAGGAGCTGGTCGATCTCCTGCTCGAGAGCCTGCACGGCCTCGGCCGACCTGCCGGGCCTCGGCGTGCCCGAGAAGGAGATGACGGGGGCGTACCTCTGCGTGTAGAAGCCGGCCGATACGTCCATGAAGGGCCCGTTCGTCACCAGGTCGCGGTAGAACTCGCCGTTCATCATCTCGAGGCAGGTCCCCCACACGTCGGCCGCGTAGGTGGCCGAGGGATCGGTGACGAGCGACGGGCCGGCGTAGTCGATGGACACGAGTTCGACGCCGGGGATGGAGGGGATGGCCACGGTGGTGTCACGTGCTATCTCGACCAGCATCGGGAGCTCGTCGTAGTCGCTCCTCCCGCCGTACTCCCAGGCGGACATCCAGCGCTCCGCCAGGGCGAAGGCGCTGTCCTCGTCGACGCTGCCCGCGATGATGAGAACGCAGTTGTCGGGCGTGTAGTAGGTCGCCCGGAAGGCATCCATCACGCTGCGGTCGGCGCTCGTGATCACCTCGGGCAGCCCTATGCTGTTGGCCCTCCAGGGCGCCGAGGGGTGCAGCACGGCCTCCCTGGCCTTCCAGTAGTCCCAGTACGGGTGCGTCGTGTCGCGCTGGTACTCGTTGAGGATGACGCTTCGCTCGACAGCCATCTCGTCCTCGTCGAAGAGGGGTGTCGCGATGGCGTAGTACATGAACTCGAGCCCCTCGGAAAGGCGCTCGGACGGGAGCGTGACGTGGTACCTGACGATCTCGTCGGATGTGGACCCGTTCTGGACGATCCCCAGTTCGCCCATGCGGGCGTTGTACGCTGTCTGGTCGGGTATCAGGGCGTTGCCCTTGAAGAACATGTGCTCGTAGAAGTGGGCCAGGCCGCAGTCCGCCTCGGTCTGGCAGGTGGAGCCGGTCTTCACCGCGATGCAGATCGTCACCACCGGCGCAGAGTCGTCGCGCGAGACGATCACCGTCAGGCCGTTGTCGAGGGTCCTGAGGGAGTATGCCGCGGACGACGCAATCGACGCGACCGCGAGGCAGAGCACCGGTGCGATTTTCATGGGGTCCCCGTCCGGATCGAAGATGCGTTCCGCCCGATGCGGGACGTCCCGCGATTATCGCCTTTCCTGCCTCCTCCGGTCAATTTCCCGCTCCCCGGCGGCCGCTTATGTTCAAAGAGGACCTGCCGACCGGGAGGCGACATGGAACTCGGGCCGGGATACGTCATGGACTGGAGCTCCGGGCTCGTTTCCGGAGGTTTCTCGATAGTGGTGGAGAACGGGGCGATAGCCTCGGTCCGCAGGGCGGCGCCCGTGGGCGCACACGCACGCTGCATAGCCATCCCCGGGCTCGTCCAGCCTCACGTCCACCTCTGCCAGACCCTGTTCCGCGGAACGGCCGAGGGCAGGACGCTGCTGGAATGGCTCGGGGAGAGGATCTGGCCCCTCGAGGCCGCGCACACTCCCGACACCCTCGCCACCTCGGTGATCCTCTCGCTCAGGGAACTGCTTTCTTCCGGCTGCACGTGCCTTCTCGACATGGGCAGCGTCGAGCATTCCTCCGTCACGGTGGACATCCTGAGGCGCTCGGGCATCAGGGCCCATGCGGCCAACGCGCTGATGGACAAGGGGCCGGAAGGCCTCGCGAGGGACCTGCCCTGGCTCGTGGAGGAGACCGGGCGGGTTCGAGCCGCGTGCGGCGGGCTCGTGCGGCACGCCCTCGCGCCCAGGTTCGCGCTGTCCTGCTCCGACGCGCTCTGGGAGTTCGTGCGGGGGGTGCGTGGTTACTTCGTGAGGACGACGCACTGCGCCGAGAGCCCGGCCGAGGTCGCCGACCCCGGGATCGCAGGGGCGGGCGGGAACGTCAGATATCTGGCTGCAAGGGGCTTCCCGGGCGCACGCACCCTCCTGGCCCACTGCGTACATCTCGCTCCGGGGGAGGCTGATCTGCTGGCTTCGTCTGGCACGTCGGTCGTCCACTGCCCGTGGACCAACCTGAGGCTGGGCAGCGGCATCGCCGACGTGCCGGCTCTGCTCGCAGCAGGCGTCGGGGTCTTCCCCGCCAGCGACGGGGCGGCGTGCAACAACCGCCTGGACCTTTCCTCCGACCTCAGGCTCGCCATGTCCCTTGCCTCTTTCACGCGCTCTCCGGCCTCCGTCGCGGGCAGGCTCTGGCTGAAGGCCGCCACGGAGGGCGCCGGGCGCATCCTCGACACCGGCCACGGAAGGATCGACGCGGGGATGCAGGCCGACATCGTCCTCCTCGAACCTTCCGAGGAGGAGTCGGAGGAACTGGAGGCGGCCGAGGACCCGGTCAGATACGTCCTCGAGCTCGACTGGCCCTCGCGGGTGCGCCTCGTGATGGTGCACGGCAGGGTCCTCTACGAGGACGGGGCCTTCCCGACCCTTCCCCCGCTCCCGATGGACATCGCGGCCGCGAGGCGGGAGACGCTCGAAAGGGCCGGCGCGGATGCCTGATGCGACAGCCGTCGAGGTCGCCGTCCCGAGGCCGGTCTGGAGGACGTTCACATACCTGCTGCCTTCGGGGATGGCCGGGGGCGTTCTCGAGGGATGCCGCGTGGAGGTGCCCTTCGGCCGCGAGAAGCTGACGGGCTGGATCTGGGGGCGTTCCACATCCCTTCCCGCGGACGGCGTGAAGACGGTGGAATCCCGCCTCGACTGCGTTTCCGCGCTACCACGCCCCGTTCTCGAACTGGCGAGATGGGCGGCGGACTACTATTCGGCGCCGCCGGGGATGATGATGGCTTCGGCTTCGCCTCCCGGAGCCGGGGCGGGGCTCCGGCGGGAGGTCCGCCGCACGGCGGGGCGGGCGGCGGCTGGTGATCCTGTTCTGGAAGGGCTGGACGGTTCGGCGTTCGTCCCGGTGGACGGCCTCGCCCATGGCTTCTCCTCCCGGTCGGTCCTGATGTCGCACCTGTCTTCCCTGGCCTCGTCGGGCGCGGTCGAGTGCCGGCTATCCCCCGCGCCGGCCCGCAGGACATCCGCGGGGATGGCGGTCGCTCCATGCCTGCCGCCGGCCGAGCTGGCGGGCATGGCAGAAAGATTGCGCAGGAAAGCACCGGCGCAGGCTTCGATCCTCGAGATCCTCTCCCGGAGCGACGAGAGGATCACTGTTTCTTCCCTCCTCAGGGAGGCCGGCGCCTCGCGGGCTTCCCTCGACGCCGTGGTGAAGGCGGGGGCCGCTGCGGTCTCTCCTGCGGAGGCTGCGGGTACCGGTGTCTCGCTCGCCGGCGCGGAGGTCGCGGAACTCGAACCCGGTCAGTTGGAGGCCGTCTCGCGCATCTCGGGCGCAAAGGGAGGCGTCTTCCTGCTGCACGGCGTCACCGGGAGCGGCAAGACCGAGGTCTATCTGAGGGCCATCGCCGGGGTCGTCGCCCGCGGGCTCCAGGCCGTCGTCCTCGTGCCGGAGATATCCCTCACGCCCCAGCTCACGGCGCGGTTCGAGCGACGATTCCCCGGCATGGTCGCCGTGATGCACAGCGCGCTCTCCACTGGCGAGAGGCTCCGGGCCTGGAGTGCCCTTGCAGCGGGTGAGAAGTGCATCGCGATAGGGCCCAGGAGCGCCGTCTTCGCCCCGCTCGCACGCACCGGGATCATCATCGTGGACGAGGAGCACGATTCGAGCTACAAGCAGCAGGAGCAGCCCCGGTACAACGCGCGGGACCTGGCCGTGGTGCGCGGCTTCCTGGAGGGAGTGCCCGTGGTGCTGGGCTCGGCCACGCCGTCCCTCGAGAGCAGGGGCAACGCGGACTCCGGCAAGTACGAGATCCTGACCCTCCCAGGGAGGGCTGGGGGCAGGCCGATGCCCTCGGTGAAGCCCGTCAGGCCCGGGGATTACGGAAGCGTCGTGCCCCCGGAGATGCTGACGGCTGTCTCCGACGCCTGGCATCGGGGCGAGCAGTCGATACTGCTGCTCAACCGGAGGGGCTTCGCGCCCACCCGGATCTGCGCGGGGTGCGGCCGCCGGGAGGACTGCCCGGAGTGCGCCGTCGCCCCTACATACCACGCGCGGGGCGGGATACTGAGGTGCCACCACTGCGGCTGGTGGACGATGGCGCCGCGGGACTGCCCGTCCTGCGGCTGCACGCGGTTCGTCACAGAGGGCCCGGGGGTCCAGAGGGTCGAGGCGTTCCTCGCGGGCGCCCTTCCGGGGATCCGCATCCTCAGGCTCGACAGGGACACGTCCTCTTCGGCCGGCGCCACATGGGAGATCCTGGGGCGGTTCGCCGAAGGCGGAGCCGACGTCCTCCTCGGCACGCAGATGGTCGCCAAGGGGCACGACTTCCCGGGCGTCACGCTCGTAGGGATCCTCTCGGCCGACATGGCCCTTGCGATCCCGGACTTCCGCGCTTCGGAGAGGGCCTTCCAGCTCGTGATGCAGGCCGCTGGCCGCGCCGGGAGGGGTTCCATCCCGGGCATCGTGCTGGTGGAGACTCTCAGGCCCGAAACCCTCGCCGCGGCGATTGCGCAGGACTACGGGGCCTTCCTCGAATCGGAGCTCCCCGCCAGGAAACTCCTCGGGTACCCGCCCTACGGCCGGATCGTCAGGTTCGTCTGGTCGGGCCCCGTCGAGGCGAGGGTCGCGGCTGCGGCGAAGTCCTGCATGGACGCGCTGGAGCCCCCGCCCGGCGCGAGGGTCTTCCCGCCGGCCCCGGCCATCCTCCCCAGGCTTCGCGGGAAATGGCGCTACAGCGCCCTGGCGCGCTCGGACAGCCGCGCCGCTCTGCGCAGGCTCGTGCAGGATGCCCTGGCGTCCTTCGAAGCCGCCGGCTCGAAGGGCGTCATGTTCGACGTCGACGTCGACCCCACCGACCTGCTGTAACCGGGGTCAGACTACTCCCAAAACCGCCCTCGCAAGGCCATGCTGCCCTGCCTGTTACAGCCATAGTCATTTTACAGGTTATCCTGTGAAGAAAAGTGTCTTTCGCAGGCACTGTCCAGACGTGCATCTTCGTCGGGCCGAATTAATGGAAATGAGGGCAGATCGTGCGGAAACACTCATGAATGCGGCGTTTCGAGAGTAGCCAGACCCCGGCTGCCGGGTTATTCCGGGAAGGCGTCCCGCAGATACCGCGAAGCCCATATCCTCCCCGCGAGATCCGTGACGTGGTAGACGAAGTCGCACCCGGGGTCTCCATAACGCCCGGCCAGCTCTCCCCAGGTCACCCCGGACAGTGCCCTGACGGGAGCGGGCGGATTCTCGAGATACCGTCGATAGCATTCCAGGATGCTGTCGCTCTCGAGGTTTCCGAGTTTCACGAGGGACTTCAACCCTTCGTACGGATCCCCGTCGCAGCCGCCTCCGAAGGAGACCGTCAGATCGTGGCCGATATCCAGCGCAGTCATACCGCAGTCCGGGTCGAATGCCTTCCTCCCGCCGAGGGTTTCGTCGGAGAGGATGGCCCGTATGTGATCCGACTCGGTCCTGAATCCGCTGTTCGCACGAAGGAGATGTTCGATGTGCTCCAGTTTCACCCTGTTCCCTTTTCCAGCCGCCCTGCCCTGCGACTGCGGCAGCATCCAACCGAACTTCACACTGGGCGATCCCAGCCTTTCGACCTCCGCCTTCGTCTCCTCGTACTCTGCGGCATTATCCGAGCCGAGGACCATGCACGCGAACCACTCCACCCCGAAGCGCTCGGCACGCCGGACGGTTTCCACGAGGTCACCGTAGGCGCCCCTTCTTCCCACGCGCCGGTCGTGCCGTTCCCCCAGACCGTGGAAGGTGAGCCGTATGCCCTCGAAACCCTTCTCCGCAAGCTCCCTCCAGCCCTCGTCCTGGAGCCTGGCGAGGCCGTATCCGTTGGTCGGGAACCACCCTTCATCCTGGATCAGGCCGAGGTCGAGCTGGCGGCCCATGATCCGGACGAATTCCGGGTGGATCGTGGGTTCATCGTAGAACATGGGGAGGACCACCTCTCCGCTCTCCCGCTTCAAGGCGGCGAGGTCGTCGAGTATGCGGAGTACGGTCGAGCCCTCCATGGACGGACCATCCGGGCTTCCGCAGCAGAAGCAGTGCCAGCATCGATTGACGCAGGGCATGGCATGGATGCGGACGAATATCATACATAGCCTTCTTCTGTTTTCGGGCGCTTCAGCACGGGATCGTTCGTGCGGAGAGCCATTCATCGCTTGAGTTCGCATGTATTCAATGAGAATGTCTTGAGTATGTGGATTCATGGTCTTGTCGTCCAGGCAGAGTGCTGCCCGTTATAAACACCCAGCCTGGAGATCCGGAACAGGGATTTCACAGTATCATTGCGTTCGTGGATAATTGTGTGCAGCAATCATTCATCGCCGAAATACAATCAGCAGCTTTATGATTGCAGCGTAATGAGATACCATCGCATATGAAGGATATGAAACCAGGAACCGGCCGGAGGCCGGCTAGTTCTGAGCGAAGAGGTCGGCGCCCTCGAACGAGGAGCCGATGCGGCCGATGAGTTCGATGAGGAGGTCGGCGCGGGAGTCGCCGGCCAGCGAGTCCGCAAGGGCCGAGAGCGCTGCGCGGGCGTCGGCTACCCTCTCTGCGACAGGCGAGCCATGGCGCGAGGGGCATCCCGGCATCCTGGCGAGATCGACCGCGCGGCCCAGTTCAAGCCCGACGCGGGCCGCACTGTCCGCGGTCCGCGCGTCGGCGCCCGCGAGAACCGCACCCGCCTCGGCCGCGAACCTCGCAAGCCCTCCCGAGTGCCTGCGCCAGGCGTTCTCGCGCTCCTGCAGGTCGGTCTTCTGCCTGTCGCGCAGGGAGAGCTCCGAGGAGAAGCCCGGCAGGATGCTCCCGCACAGCAGCGACGCCGCGGCCCCTACGAGCCTGCTGGCGTTCAGACCGCCCTTCGAGGAGAGGTAGCCCATCGCGGCCGGGACGAGCGCGTCCCCGGCCAGGATCGCCGAGGCCTCGCCGCATTCGGACCACACGGACTCCACGGGCAGGTCGAGCATGAATCCCGGCAGTGTCAGGTGGCTGGCAACCGCGGCGTCGAGGATGTGGGCTGACGCTGCTCCGGGGATGCCCTCCTCCTGTTCTCCCCCGGCCCATCTTGCCGACGCGCAGGAGACTAGGCACAGGTCGAGGCCGACGGAGGCGGCATCGAGCGACCTCGCCAGGATGGCGGAGAACGCCGGCTCTGCGAGGGCTGCGGCTTCGGCGACGGCCGCGCGGGCCTCGGCGGACACGGCCGCGGTCAGAGCGTCGATGCGGTCCGGGGGGGTCATGCGTTTCCGGTCAGCGAGAGGAGTTCCTCGCGAAGTACCTCTTCGCTGTGGGGCCCGTCGAGGAGCCCGTCGTGGGCGATCCTGAAGTCGCCCGACTCCTCGCTGACGATCACTACAACGGCATCCGAGCGCTCGGCCAGCCCGAGGGCGGCCCTGTGCCGCGCGCCGAGCTTGAGCTTGAAGCGCGTGTACTCGGCCAGCGGGAGGAACGTGGACGCCCTCACCAGCCTGTCGTTCCTGATCACGAGCGCGCCGTCGTGCAGTGGACCGGGCGGCTGGAGCATCGAGGCCACCACCTCGGGGACGACCCGCAGGTTGTCCAGCTCGAGGCCCTCGCGGTAGTAGTTGTCGAGCAGGTCGTTCCTCTCGATGACGATGATGGCGCCGAGCTTCCTGCGCCGGAGGACGACGCACGAGCTGACGATGGCCTCAACGGTTTCGCGCCCGGTCAGGGCCGGGCGGCTGCGCAGCCTGGCGGACAGCTTCCGCCCCTGTTCGAGAAGGATGTTCCTGATGTCCTCGTGGAAGATCACTACCGAGGTGATGAAGAGAACTCCGCTCAGGCTCTCGAGGAGGTAGCCCACGGTGAAGAACTGGAGATCCCTCAGGACGATGCCGCTCACCAGGACCCCGAGGAATACGAGCACGATGGACATGGCGGGCGTTCGCCAGATCGACCTGATGACCGCCCTGGCGACGATGGCGACTATCGTGATGTCGGCGAGCTGGGCGAGCCAGAATCCGCTCAGGATCGGGTGGCCCAGGGGCTCGATGATCACTCCGTCGGACCTCCGTGGACTGCCATGGCCACTTTCACGGCCTGGACCGTGGCGGCGACATCATGCACCCTGAGCATGTCGGCGTCACGGGCGGCGAGGGCGGAGAGCGCGGCGGTCGCCGGATCCCTGTCCGAGGCCCCGCCCTCTCCTGTGACGGTTCCGAGGAAGCTCTTGCGCGAGTGCCCGAGCACCACGGGGACGCCGAGGCATCTGAACTCCCCGAGCCTCCTCACGATCGCGAGGTTGTCCGAGAGCCTCTTGCCGAACCCGATGCCCGGATCGACGAGGATCAGCGAGCGCGGGACCCCGGCGGCGCAGGCGGAGGCGATCCGCTCCTCGAGGAAGGAGACTATCTCGCCGATCACGTCGTCGTAGGACGGGGAGGCCTGCATGTCGCGCGGGCGGCCCTTCATGTGCATAAGGATCACGGGGGTTCCGGTCGAGGCGGCGAGTTCGGCCATGCCCGGCTCGGAGAGTGCGGTGACGTCGTTTATCATGTCCACGCCCTCGCCGATCGCGGCCCTGGCGGTGTCCGGGTCGGAGGTGTCCACAGAGAGCGGCAGGCCGGGATCGCGCCGCCTTATCTCCCTGACGACGGGGACGATCCTCTCCCTCTGGATGGCCGAAGGGACCCGCAGGGAGCCGGGGCGCGTGGATTCGGCCCCGACGTCGACGATCGAGGCGCCCTGCGCATGCATCTCGACCGCCCTGTCCGCGGCCGCCTGCGGGGCGAGGTAGAGCCCGCCGTCCGAGAAGGAGTCGGGGGTGATGTTGAGGATGCCCATGACGGCAGGGCCGTTCGTGAACGTGAGTGTTCCCGAGCGGAGAGCCAGACAGGCCCGGCGGCGATCCGGCCCGAGGAGTACCAGGATTGAGCGTCCGAGTTCCGGAAGGCCGAAGGGCTGGCCCTCCAGCGAGGAAGCGGCCTGCCTGAGCTGCCTGGGCGTGCCCAGCACCAGGGCCAGGCTGCTGTCGACGGAGGCGTCGATGCAGCCGCGGGCTACGATGGCGTCAGCCCCGGCGGCGAGCATGCACTGCTTGAGGATGTTTGCGGCGGGAGTCCGGAGCGGGCCCGTCTTGAAGACCTCGACGCCGGCCCGGGCATCGACCCTGTCCCAGCAGCCGGGGTCCGCCTCTACCTGCTCCAGCTCGAACCTCCAGTCCGAGGGGGAGGCGAGGCGGAGGCGCCTGATCATCTCACGCTCGTCGATCGGCCGATCAGCGCCAGGGCTTCGCTGCGGGTGGTCAGCCTGCGGAGGTAGCCCCTCATGGCGGACGTGACGATCCGCGAGTCGCGCTTGCGCACGCCCCTGATCGCGAGGCACATGTGCTCGGCCTCCATCACGACCATCACGCCCCTGGCCTGGATCTCCTGCATCAGCCTGTCGGCGATCTCGGTGGTGAGCCTCTCCTGGGTGGTGAGCCTGGCGGCCATCGTCTCGACGGTCTCCACGATCGCGCTCAGGCCCGCGATCCTGTCGTCGGCTGGCAGGTAGATCACGTCGCATCTGCCCACGTAGGGCAGCAGGTGGTGCTCGCACATCGACGAGAAGCTGATGTCCTTCACGATGACGAGCTCGTTATGGCCCTCGGCGTGGAAGGTCCTGATCGACCTGGCGCTGGCGGGATCCATGCCCCTGCAGAGCTCGGCGAACGATTTCGCGGTCCTGCAGGGGGTGTCCACAAGGCCCTCGCGCTGGAGGTCCTCGCCTATCCCCTCGAGGATGAGCCTAACTCCCTGCTCGATCTTCTCCAGATCCATCCGGATCGTCCTCCCGCGAAGGAGCCTGCGGTTCCACTCCCTGTTCCGGCTGCGGTTCCGGCTGACCGGCTGCGCCCGGCTCCCCGCCGTCGACGAGAGCGTCGATCTCCTCGCTGGTCATGGTCTCCTGCTCGAGGAGCACGTCGGTCATCTTCAGCGCGAGCTCCCTGTGCGCGCTCAGGATGCGTTCCGCGGCGACATAGGCCTCGTCCACCAGGTGCTTGATCTCCTCGTCTATCACCTGGGCTGTGTGCTCGCTGTAGTTGCGCATCCTGCCCATGTCCCTGCCGAGGAAGATCGGCTCGCCCGTCTCGCCGAGCGTCACCGGGCCGAGCACCTCGCTCATGCCCCACTCGCAGATCATGCGCCTGGCGAGGGCGGTGGCCTTCTCGAGATCGTTCCCGGCCCCGGTACTCAGGGTGTCGAGGAAGATCGTCTCCGCGGCCCGGCCTCCCAGGAGCCTCGCCAGGACGCCCCTGCAGTATTCGAGCGAATAGTTGTGCCTGTCGTCGAGAGGCAGGAAGCTCGTCACGCCCAGGGCGCGTCCGCGGGGCACGATCGTAACCTTGTGCACGGGGTCCATGTTGGGAGTGAACCGGCTGACCAGCGCATGGCCGGTCTCGTGGATGGCCGTCAGCTTCTTCTCCTCGGGGCTTATCACCATGCTGCGGCGCTCTATGCCCATCACGATCCTGTCGATCGCGTACTCGAAGTCCTCCTGCTCGATCTTCTTCGCGTTCCTGCGAGCCGCCCTGAGCGCGGCCTCGTTCGCCAGGCTCTCGAGGTCGGCGCCGCTGAAACCGGGTGTGGCCCTTGCGATCTTCTCCAGGGTGACGCCCTGTTCGAGGGGCATCTTGCGGGTGTGCACCTTTAGGATTGCCTCCCGCCCCTTCACGTCGGGCATCGAGACCATCACGTTCCTGTCGAACCTGCCGGGCCGGAGCAGGGCCGGATCGAGCACGTCCGGCCTGTTGGTCGCGGCCATGACTATGACGCCCTCGTTGGATTCGAATCCGTCCATCTCCACGAGGAGGGCATTCAGGGTCTGCTCGCGCTCGTCGTGCCCCCCGCCGAGCCCCGCGCCCCTGTGCCTGCCCACCGCGTCGATCTCGTCGATGAAGATGATGCACGGGGCCTTGGCCTTGCCCTGCGCGAACAGGTCCCTCACGCGGCTGGCGCCCACTCCCACGAACATCTCGACGAAGTCGGAACCGCTCATGGAGAAGAACGGGACGTCGGCCTCGCCGGCCACGGCCTTGGCAAGCAGCGTCTTGCCGGTGCCCGGAGGGCCCACGAGCAGAACGCCCCTGGGCACCTTGCCGCCCAGGCGCTGGAACTTCTTGGGGGACTTGAGGAACTCTATGACTTCCTTCAGCTCCTCCTTGGCCTCGTCCACCCCGGCGACGTCGGTGAAGGTGGTCTTGGGCCTGTCGGCGCTGAAGAGGCGGGCCCGGCTGCGGCCGAAGGAGAAGGCCTTACCGCCGCCTCCCGCGTTGCGCATGAAGTACACCCAGAACCCGATGAGGAGCAGGATGGGGGCGATGCTGAGCATTATCTGGAGGAAGTCCATGCTCGGAGGCCTTGCCTCGATGCGGACTCCGTGCGCCTGCAGCGAGTCTATCACCGCGCGGTCCTCGAGCGGGACGAAGCTCGTGAATCGCTCGTACTCCACGCCCTCGACCGTGACGGGCTCGTAGAAGTCGCCCGACAGGGATCCCCCGGTCTCGATGACCACCTTCTCGACGTGCCCGGTGGATACGAGGTCGAGGAAGCTCGTGTAGGGCAGATCTATGGCGCCGGAGGCGCCCGAGAAGATCGAGAACACCGTGTAGACCAGGAGGACTATCAGGATCCACAGGGTCAGGGTGCGGAAGGAACAGCCGAACTGGACCGGCGGAAGGCCTGGCTTCTCGGGCTGCTTGTTGTCGGTCATCTATTCACTCCGCTGGAAGGGCCGTGATGTCCGGCAGGTTCCTGTACAGGCCTCCCGGGCCGTCCAGTCCGTATCCGAAGACGAATCTGTCCGGGATGACGAAGCCGACCCAGTCGAGGTCGACCTCCACCCTCCTCCGGCAGCGCTTGTCCAGCAGGACGGCCGTGCGAAGGGACGCGACGCCGCGAGAGCGGACGAGCTTTTGAATATACGCCAGGGTGAGGCCCGTGTCCACAATATCCTCCACGATAAGCACATGGCGGCCCGAGAGGGGGGTGGAGGTATCAAGGGTAAGCCTGATCTCCCCCGAGGTCTCGGTCGCCCCGCCGTAGCTGGAGGCGCCCAGGAACTCCACTTCAAGGTCGAGTTCGATCCTCCTCGCCAGATCGGCGGCGAAGACGAAGGCCCCCTTCAGGAGGGGCATCAGGACGGGGGTCTCTCCGCGGTACAGATCGGTGATCCCGCGAGCGATTATCCCGGTCCGGCGGGCTATTTCCTCCCGGTGGATCAGTATCTCGTGGCATTCCTCGTTCATCTCCAGCGCCCGCCTCCCTTCCGTGAAAAGAGCAGTGTCTCAGGCCCGGCGGTCAGTACGGCGCCCCCGGGGAGGAGCCTCTCTCCACATCCGCCCGCGAGCAGCCAGGCATCGGTCTTGTCGATCTCGGCGGAACCCGACCTCGGCCTGCCGCACAGCTCCCAGAGGACCGACTGCCTGAGCGCCTTCTCATATCTCGTGAATGTGCGTCTGTCGAGCTCGTTCCCCTCTCCGCCCAGCCTGCCGACTGCCGCCGTCGTCAGGCCTTCGGCGACCCGGCGCCAGGAACCGAGGTTGGCGGAAGAGGATGCGATCCTCCTGGAGACCCCGGGCAGCGAATCCTCGAGGGGTTCGAGAATCTCACGCCTCATCCTGTTCCGGAGGAATCCCGGGTCCGAATTGGTCTCGTCCTCGATCCAGACCCCGCCCCTTTCACTCAGATATGCTCTCGTCTCTCGCGCGGTCATGTCGAGAAGCGGCCGTCTGACGGGGCCGACACCGAAGTAGTCCATCCCGCCGAGGCCCCTGAGCCCTGCACCCTCGACGAGCCTCATCAGGAGGGTTTCAGCACGGTCGGATGCGGTGTGGCCGACTGCGACCAGCCCTTCGCCGGCAGCCTCCTCGTAGATGGCCTGTCGCGCCGCGCTGAAGTCCGCCTCCGGAGAGGAGCTCCTGCTCCTGGCCGGGAGCTTCCGAAGGATGAAGGGCAGCCCCGCCGCCTTCGCGAGATCTTCGACGAAGGATGCGTCCGACACGCTGGCTTTCCTGTAGGAATGGTCGACGTGGAGCACCGATAGCTTCCAGGCCATGTGGCGTCGGAACCTCAGCAGCATGTCGAGGAGGCAGACCGAATCGGCGCCTCCTGAAACGGCGGCGATCACGGAGTGCCCTCGGGGGAGCAGCCCCTCCCGCTTGACGGTCGAGATGAATCTGAGTTCCAGGGACGACTTCATGCCTGCGAATATAGGTCCCCGGCCGGTTCCTGGTTTCAGATGTTTCAGATGCAGTCCTAACCGCATGGCGTGAAACCTGATAACCTCGCGATGGACCAAGAGATACGTATAATGGCAGCATATATCTGCGTATCAGTGTTGATATCTGTCATCGGATCGTCATTACCGCAGTGCAAATTCGAAGGGGGCCAACATCATTACAGCTGGACAGAATGTCGATAGATCTGCATGCAGTGTCTGAGGAAGTACGGTAAGGTCTTCTCGCTTCCCGCCGAGAAAGTAACATGGAAGTACGCCCGGGCCCTTTCCCGGTTCGTCTTGCCCGATGCTGTCACGCTGGCGAATCGCTGCCGGGCCAGCTTGTTCCTGTAGATGCAGGGAACAAGAATGCCGGCTCTTCATCTCCGCTGACGCCGAAATGAATGGGGGGACACGAAGCCCCCCCTGAAGACCTGGTAGCGGCGAAGGGACTTGAACCCCTGACCCGAGGATTATGATTCCTCTGCTCTACCAACTGAGCTACGCCGCCACGGGGCGTGAAGCTAGCTAAACGCTCCGCCCGCTGTCAAGAAGAACGCGCTGCCGGACGGGGATCAGTCGCTCGAGGGAATCCGCCTGCAGACTCCGGTCAGGATACCGAGCACTCTTGCCGAGTCGGCATCGGAGAGCGCCCCGCTCCTGTCGTGGACCCTGAGAAGAACCGAGTGCAGCCCCGACCAGTCGATCAGGCTGGCCGTCACCTTGTACTCCTTGACCGTGTCGAGCAGATCCTGGAAGGTGTGGGCATGCTCGGGCAGGATGCAGCAGAAGAGTGTGGCGACCTTCTTGCCTTCAGTGACCACGACCGCCGATGTGGGCGGTACGCAGTCACCACCGGTTCTCAGGGCATCGCTGAGCGTCTCGAATGCGAGTCTGATGTGGAGGCCCAGCTCCTCCACCGGTGAACTCGCCCTGAGGAAGTCCTCCAGGCAGTAGTAGAAGTCGGTCACCGCGCTGTCGGGGATGTCGGGGAGGATGTCGCGGATCTCCCTGAGCTGCTTCACATCGTTCAGCCGCATGCCCATGTCGAAGTCGCGGAACTGCCCTATCGTCTCCTCCATGCAGCGCTTGATAGCCTCGTAGGCATCCTCGAGATCGTGATAGGCATCCTTCTGGACGGTGACGTCGAGCAGATCAACCCACTTCTGCCCGTAGTTCGACGGAGACTTGAACGACACCACGGCCATCCCGGCAAGCCTGTCGATGGCGCCCACCAGGGCGAGCACCTTCCTGTCGTGATCCTCCATCCCATCCGCTGCGGTGACGAGGAGGATCTTCAGTTCGGCGAAGAAGGTGGAGGAGGAATCGAGCGCGATGTAGGCCTGGCTCATCCCGGTGGTATCGCATTCCTTCAGCAGCAGCGGGATCAGAGCCCTCGCGTAGTGCTCCCGCCCGCCATAGCGCCTGATCTTCTTGAGCCTCTCCAGCTCGTTCTTCACGAGGAGGCGCCTGAGCGTGTCGGTCATCCTCCGGATCTCCTCGCGGCTGGCTGCGAGGCCCGAGGGGCCGGACATCTCGACCCGGATGGAGATGATGCCGTCTCCGGTCGTGTACCGCCTCTGATGCCTTATCGTCGCTCCGGGCCAGGCGAAGCTCAACGCGGTGAGGCTGTCCTGGAAGGAGATGTCCCTCTCGTATCCCGCGATGTTGATCCCTGTGAGATGCTCCCTCGTCGTCCTTATGTTGCGGATCTTGAACAGGGCCCTGCCGCGCCTGGCCCTCACCCCCTCGATCAGGTCGTGGTTAGTGACGACCATGTGGGCGAGGTCCTCCGGCCGGCGCTCCCTCAGATACTCGTCGGAGCGCGAGGAGACGAAGAGGATCAGCTCTCCGACCGGACCCATCAGCGCCTCCGGCACGGGTCTGTCCTTGTAGTGCACCTTCACCTGCGTCTTGATCCGCTCATAGATCTCGAGCCTCTCGGAGGCTCTGGCCATGAGCGACATCGTGTCCGATCGGCCCTCGGCCAGATTCTCGAGGAGGCTCTGCATCTTGAGGGAATCCGCCCCGAATTCGCGCCGCCGTTCGGGGTTGGTGTCACGTATCCCGGTGATCAGGAAGCCCCTGCGCATTTCGCCGTCACTGACCGCGAAGGCTTCAGCGAAATCGAGGTTCCAGCCGTGGAACTGCATCGCACTCAGACATATCGCGGCAAGGCCGGGCCAGTCCGTGGCGGTGACGGCGAGTATCGAAAGGTCGTCCTCGTCGGTTTCGACGACGACGCGGGGCATGTTCCCCGCTCTCCTGCTCTCCTCCAGCAGCCGGGCATACAGCCGTGCCCGCCTGTCGGACGAGATGACGTTCCCGGGACACACACCGTCCAGCAGCTGATCCATCCCGCACATCGAACCCTGACCGGACATCCCGAGCCTCCGGGGCTTGCTGTTGCCTCACGCCACAGATGACGATTATACCTTCGGGCCGCGGTGGGCGAATAGCTCAGCTGGTTAGAGCGCCTGCCTTACACGCAGGAAGTCGGGGGTTCGAATCCCTCTTCGCCCACCACGCTTGTTTCCGCGTTCGCGGAAACAAGCTGGCCTGACAGATGCCCGCCATTATTCCGATGAAACACGTCTGGCGGGCAGCGAGAAGGCCGGAGTGCACTTCCTCAGACGTTCGCGGAAACAAGCTGGCCCGGCAGATGCCCGCCATTATCCCGATGAAACACGTCTGGCGGGCAGCGAGAAGGCCGGAGTGCACTTCCGCAGACGTTCGCGGAAACAAGCTGGCCCGGCAGCGGTTCGCCATCGATCCGGTCAATGAGGCTTGGCGAACCGCGAGAGGGCCCGGAGCGCACCTCTCAGACGATTCCCGAAGGGCTGTCGACACTCTCTCCAGCCTCGATGATGATGGCATGCGCACTCGCCGTTATCTACGGAAACAGCTGTTACGCTACCCGTCGATTTCGCGCTGGGAATGAACGGCCTTGACGATAGAAATCAACACTATATCGCAGATGTGTACCATTATCATGCGTACCGCGAAATCAGTTCTGATGTCATCTGGTTTCACACCATGCGGTTACGACTGCATCTGAAGCATCTGAAACCAGGAATCGGCCGGGAACCGGCCGGTGTCAGCGGGCGATGCGGAAGCCGATGTGGCGGGCTCTGTCGCCCTCGTAGATGGTCGACCAGGTGCCGATTCTCAAGTCGTCCGACGGAGAGAGCCACGAGCCGCCGAACACCGTGCAGATGCTGTCGGACGGCCTGGTGAGCTCCGCCACGTTGCCGGCGAGATCCGCCAGGCCCGCAGGGTTCCGCGGGAACGAACCCACCGGCGCAGTGAAGAGGTAGCCGTCCTGGTTCCTCAGGTCCCAGTCGTCGGATGCGAGGTAGTTGGCGGGGAACTCCGCATCCTCCGGATCCAGCGTCCCCCAGGGGAAGAGCCCCGCCGACGGCCCGGAAAGGCCGATGGACGCGGCGTACTCCATCTCCGCCAGAGTCGGGAGCCTGCCTCCGAGCACGGCGCACGCCTGCTCCGCCTCGAGAGCGGAGACGTTGACTACGGGATAGTCGGGCATGGCGGTCAGGTAGTACTCCATCGCGGGGAACCCGGGATCGGGCGGCAGATCGAGGCCCGCTTCGTCCGCGAGCCAGACGTAGAGCCGGTTCGACACCTCGGTCTCCATGAGCTCGAAGGGCTGGATCAGCACTATGTCGCCCTCGGACGTGACGAACTCGCCACCCTCGAGCTGTATGAAGACGGTGTCGGACTCGACCGGATCGGAACCGGCCGGTCCGGCGGCCGTGCCGCCGCCGCAGCCTGCCGACTGCAGGACAGCCAGCAGCGCGAGGGCGGCCGCAGCCGCGCAGAGCGGAGCCGGGGGCTTCATCCTACTTCAGGACGATCGCGAGCGGGAGAACGGCGCAGTATCCCAGCACCAGCATGATGGGCGCAAGCGTTATGTTGCCGGCCCGGAGGAGGAACCACCCGCCCACGATGATCGCGAGCCCCGCCGCGAAGAGGATGTAGTTGCGCATCCTGAACGGATTCCGCTCGATGTCGGCCGGAGCGGCGCCTGTCCTGGGCTTCTTCGTCTCTGCAGTCTCGATAGCGGCCATGTCAGTTCCTTCCTAGTGCAGTCCCGCGGCGACAGCGTCCGGAGGGGTGTCGAGGATCTGGCTCTCCTCGCCCGACGGCCCCTCGGTCCAGCCGTTCCGCCAGGCTGAAAGCATCGCGTCTCCCACAACATAAAAGGATCCGGCCACGACGAGGAGATCGGGAGCGAGCCCCCGTCCCGCGGCCACCGCGGCCTCCACCGGATCCACCGGCCTCGAGTCGAAGCCCAGCCGACTGAACTCCGTATCGAGCCGGCCGGCCGGGAGCAGCCTGTCCGAAAGAGGGGTTGTCGCGACGACAGGGTCGACGTACCCGCTCAGCATCGATGCCATCCGCCTCCACGGCTTGTCGGCCAGGAAGCCCACCACCCCGGCGGACCGGCGGCCCAGTGCGGACAGGTACTCGCAGAGCCTGGCCACGGACTGGGGATTGTGCGAGACGTCGAAGAGCACGTCCGGCTTCCCTCTGCGAAGGTCGAGCCTTCCGGGCCATCTCAGGCTCCGGCAAGCCCGGGCGAAGGCTTCCGCCACCTCACCGGAGGGCCTGCCGAACGCCGACTCCGCCGCCGCGAGGGCCAGAGCCGCGTTCCAGAGCTGATGCTCACCGGGAAGAGGCGCCAGAGCGGTCGGTGACGGCACTATCCTGTCCAGGCCGCGGGCGGTCACGGCGTCACGCACCATCCGCTCGACCGGCCCGTGCTGCCTGTGGCAGACCAGCACGGTGCCCCTGGGGGCGATGGCGAGCTTCTCGCCTGCGATGGCGGACTTCGTCGGACCGAGTATCCTCCGATGCTCTATGTCCACGCCGGTGAAGACGGTGCATCGCCCGCCGAAAGTCCTCGTGGCGTCGAGCCGCCCTCCGAGTCCGGCCTCCACGATGGCCCACTCCACGCCTGTCCGTGCGAAGTGCCAGGCCGCCATCGCCGTGGTTATCTCGAAGAAGGTGGCTTCGTGCCTCTCGATGAGACCCCGCTTGTCGCGGATGAACTCGGTCACGGAATCGGGCGGGATCCATGCCGCATCCACCGCGATCCTCTCGCGGAAATCCAGGAGGTGGGGAGATGTGTTGCGCCCGGTGCGGAATCCGAGCAGCCTGGCCGTCTCCGCCAGGAGGGCGGTGGTGCTGCCCTTCCCGTTGGTCCCGACGACGTGGATGGTGCGGAATGCGTCCTGAGGCGATCCCAGATCGCGCATCAGGGCCTTCATGCGGGGAAGCCCGTACTTCATCCCCAGCCTGCGGCGGCTGAAAAGGTATTCGAGAGCTTCAGCGTAGCGCATGTGCGGCGGCCCCCCCGAGAAGAGCCCCGAGGAATGGCCCGAGGCTCGATCGTATGATCCCCTGCGCGTCCAGGACGGCCTGGTGGGTGACCTCCTCGCCCGGCCCGCAGGTGTTCGTCACGAAAGCGAGGCCGAGAACATCGCATCCGCGGGCGGCAAGCGCCAGCGCCTCGGGCGCCGTGGACATGGATACGGCGTCGACCCCCATCCGCCGCAGCAGGTCGAGTTCGGCGACTGTCTCGTATGCTGGGCCCGAGACGCAGGCGAAGAGCCCTTCGGAAACGCGCGCCCCGGTGCGCCCCGCCGCTTCGGCTGCGATCCTCCTCAGCGGCATCGAGTAAAGCGGGGATGGTATGCGCGAACGCACATCAGGCACGCATCCCGAGAGGTTCACATGGTCGCGGAAAACCACGGCGTCACCCACGGCAAGGCTCCGCGATACCGCTCCGGCCGAGCTCGTGAGGATCCAGGTCGAGACCCCCAGGTCCGCCAGCGATTCAGGCAGCATCGTGATCCCGTTTCCGGAAAAGCCCTGATAGTGATGCCTCCTGCCGAGGAGGAACACGAACCTGCCGCAGGAGCTGGTCACGATCCGGCCCGGGTGCCCGGGCAGAGCGTCGCCCGACATGCCGGGCAGGTCCTCCCAGGAGATCGACTCCCCTTCCCCGAAGAGGTCGGCCACCCACGAGAGGCCGGAACCCAGCACGATCCCCACCGGCGGGGCGGCTCCCAGCCGGCCGGCCAGGGCTCCGGCCAGCGCCGCCTTCCCGGGATTCCCGGCCTCGAGGCCCCTCACGAGGCGCAGCCCGTGCCTCCGGGGGCCGTAATACCCGGGCAGATGCCCGCATGGCGTGTAGCCCTTCCTGATGTAGAGGCCGACGGCCGCCCTGTTGGTGCACCTGACTTCGAGGAAGCAGGCCCTGCAGCCCGAGGCCGCCCCCCAGTCCTCGGCGGTCTCGAGCAGGAGCCTGCCGACGCCCATCCGCCTCGCGGACCGGGTGACGCAGAGGTTCGCGACGTGGAGGACTCCCGGAGAGGGGATCGCGGCGCAGACGTATCCGATGATCCTGCCGGCGTCTGCCGCGATCCAGGTCGAGATGCCCGACCAGGGCTCGAGGCACTCCTCGAACACGTCGGGCGGCCAGGGGTCCGGGAAGGACGCGCGTTCTATCCTCGCTATCGCTGCGGCATCGCCGGGGCGTCCGCGCCTAGTCTCAGGATACACCGGTCGCCGCCTTCTGTCTGAAGCTCCTCAGATAGAGAGGCCTCAGGGACCTGTCCGGGCCCGAGGCGGCGCAGTACGCCGCGGCGAGCCGGGCCGTGACCGACGCGCCGGGTGCGAGGCAGTGAGAGGGACCGATCCCGGGACGGATCATCGTGGCTCCGGGGCCCTCGCAGGCCGAGCCCGGGCGGGCATCGAGCCAGGCCGCGGCGGCCTCGCAGGTATAGACCCCAGGAGGCAGCAGCTCCCGCGAGAAGGGATCGCCGGATTCGAAGGCGGCGGCGAACACTTCGCCCTCCCTCGCCCTCACGACGGCCAGGACCGGGGCGTCCGACCCGGAGGAGTACGCGATGGCGCGCAGCACGGGCACGCCCTTCGCGGGCACCCCCCAGCCGGATGAAAGCCCGGAGGCCGTCGCGGCGCATATGCGCAGGCCGGTGTAGGATCCCGGTCCGAGGCAGGCGCCTATGCCCGAGAGCCCGCTCCCTTCGATGCCGGCCTTCTCCAGGAGATCACGAATCGCAGGAAGCAGGGATTCCGACGTGGACAGATCATCCCGGAGATCGATCTGGACGGGTCTCCCGTCATCCTCCAGGAGTGCCACGGAACCCGGCCTCTGGGTCGTGTCTATTCCCAGCCAGACCGAACCGCTCAAACCCGACCTCCCTCACGAGCGGATCACCGGTGAAACCCAGGACCACCCTGAAACCCGAGCAGGCGGCCCCTTCGGGCAGCCTGTCGGCCCATTCCACGACGGCGACGGAATCCGAAGCCAGGAGGTCCAGTATGCCGAATGCCTCCAGCTCCCCGGCGCTTCCGCCGAGCCTGTAGAGATCCACGTGGTGGATCGAGAGGCCGCGGGAGGAGTACTCCGCGTCCACGATGAAGCTGGGCGATGGGATGTCGCCCTCCACGCCCAGCTCCCTGAGCAGCGCCCTCGCGAAGACCGACTTCCCCGCCCCCAGATCGCCCACCAGGAGCACGGCATCGCCGGGACGTATCATCCCTGCGGTTCCCCGCGCCAGGTCCTCGAGGCCCGCGAGGTCGAGGAGCACCGGCTAGAAGCCCTTCTTGGGCGTGAGGACGGTACAGGGCACGACCATCTCCTCGATGGAGATTCCGCCATGCTGGAAAGTGTCCTCGAACTTGTACACCTCTTCGCGCGCCATCCCGGGATGCACCAGGAGATAGTCGGCCCTGGCGAAGACGTATGTCTTGCTGGGGCTGTCGTCGGGCAGCCCCCACCGTGCGGGCTCGCGCACCGTCACGGATGCCTTGGGGTCGGCGTTGAGGGCGTGGCCCAGCCGGTATCTGATGCTGCTCGACATCCCCCTGGCGCCCCTGATCGGTGTCTGTCTCCTGCACAGCACCGACCCGTGGTCGCTCGTGACGATCACGGTGGCCCCGCGGGCGGCCAGCGTTCTCAGGAGGTCCTTCAGGTACGAGGATTCGTACCATGTCGACGCGAGCTTGCGGAAGCTGGCCACATCCGGCGCCAGGTCCCTCAGTACGTCCAGCTCGGACCTGCCGTGGGTCAGGTGGTCGAGGTAGTTGATGATGATGGCCAGGAATCCGCCCTCGAGATGCTGGGAGAGCGAGCGCTTGAGCGACTCCCCCTCCCTCTGGTTCGATATCTTCATATAGCCGACGCCTTCCGGCCTCTCGAAGCCCCCCAGGCGCCTCAGGGCGTCGCGGAGGAAGGTGTGCTCGGACCTGTTCAGGCCGGGCACGCCGTACTCCTCTATCCAGTCGGACCTGTAGAAGCGCCATATGTCCCTCGGCAGGAGCCCCGCGAAGAGCGAGTTCCTGCTGTACGGGGTGGCCGAGGGCAGGCATGTGCACATGAAGCTCGTGTCCATGTGGAAGAACTGCTCCAGGGACGGGGTCATGGTCAGCCACTGGTCGTAGCGCATGCAGTCCATGACGATGAGGACGGTCTCCCGGGAGTTCTTCATGCAGGGCACGACCACCCGCTCGAGCAGGTTGTGGGGCATGAGGGGCGTGTTCCTGCCCTGGATCCAGTCCGGGAAGTTGCGCTCGACGAATCGCGAGAAATCCATGGCGAGATCCTCGAACCTGACTCTCTGGATGCTCTTCAGCTCCTCGCTGAGCTGCCCTCCGAGGCTGACGTCCCTCACGGCCCATACCCGGTAGACTGCGGCCCAGTCATCCCAGGCCATGTCCGAACCCCGCATCTCGAGTATCCTCGAAGTCTCGCCCCACACGATCTCGGCCGCCTGCCGGGTCCTGAGTTCGGTGGACTTGAGGAGCCGCTTGATGACGAGCTGTATCTGGCTGGGGTTCACGGGCTTGGTGAGATAGTCGTCCGCCTCCCCGCCCAGGGCCTTGTCCATCAGCTCCTCCTCCTCGCTCTGGGTCACCATGACGATGGGGAGGCCGTGGTAGTCGGCCCTGATCCTCGCGACGGCCTCGAGGCCGTCCATCCCCACCATCATCTGATCCATGAGGACGAGGTCGATCCTCTCGGTCCGGAGCATGTCGATCGCCGACAGGGCGTTCATGGCGGTCAGGACCCTGTACCCGAGCTTCTCGAGGAATCTGACGTGGCTCTGGAGGTGGTCTATCTCGTCGTCAACCCACAGTATCGTCGTCCGCCCCTGCATCGCCCGCCTCCTCCACCGCCGGGAGCATGATCGAGAACGTGCTCCCCTTGCCGGGACTGCTCGCTACCAGCCTGAGGCTCCCGGAATGGTACTCCTCGATGATCCTGCGGGAGAGGGTGAGCCCCAGCCCCCATCCGCCCCGCCGCGTGGTGAAGCCCGGCTGGAAGATCCTGCCATGGTCCCCGTGGGATATCCCGCGGCCGTTGTCGGTCACCTGCACCTCGACCATGCCGCCCTTCTCGGGCCTGTCGGCGGTGCTGATCGACACCACGCCCGACGGAGTATCGGAGAGGGCGCTCAGGGAGTTCTTGACCAGGTTCTCCAGCACCCATCCGAACAGGACACGGTTGAGCATCACGCTGCGGGTCGCCTCCAGCGATGTCTCGAACGAAACTCCCGAGAACACGAGGCCCGGACGGTTCCTGAAATAGTCCATGGCCGAGACGATCTCGGAGTTGATGTCGGCGGGTGCCAGCCGGGGCTTCTTGCCCATCTCCCCGTATCGCTGCACGATCTGGTTCAGCCTGGCGATGTCGGCCTCCATCGAGACCGCCGCCTCCAGGATCTCGGGATCCTCCGGCCCCTCGATCCCGTTCCTCTGCCTCAGGATCTCCACCCAGCCCATCAGGGAGGAGATGGGCGTGCTGAGCTGATGCGCCGTCTCCTTGGCGAAGCCCACCCAGGACATCTCCTTCTCCCTGCGCAGCTCGATACGGATCACCAGCAGGAGCAGTCCCCCGAGGAGGAGCAGCATCCCCAGCTCGACGAAGGGCACTACGATGAGCTCCCTGTTGAGGTTGTCGACTCCGTAGAAGAGCCACCCGATAGTGTCCGACTCCATCGTGACGACGGGTATCGGCGGGTTGAACTCGCTCAGCTTGTGCATCACCTCGTTCCAGGCCACGAGGTCTTCTTCCGAAATGGAGTCGGGGAGCGGCTCGCCGTTCACTATCTGGGGCACGCTGTTCAGATCGGCGAGGATGGTGGCGTACCCGAGCCTGCCCACGAGATCCCTGAACAGCAGCCTCGTGTGGGAGAGGATCCTCTCCCTCTCTTCCTCGGTCCACCTGTCGACGACGTTGTGCCAGGTCTCCTCGCCGCAGGTCTTGCAGAAGCTCCTGTACCCGTCCGTCTCCACCGCGCTGCCGACCGCTTCTCCGCAGTTCGAGCAGACAGAGATCCGCCTCTCCTCCATGATCAGCGAGAGAGGGATCTGCGTGCCAGCCCAGAACCTGGCGATCGTCTCGTTGGCGAGGCGGTTGGTCTCCTCGAGCCGGCTCACCAGGCCGTGGCTGTAGATGAGGAACAGGTAGGCCAGCACTCCGGCCAGCACCAGGATGACGAGGCGGTAGCTGGAAATCCTCATTCCGTCATGCTCCATCCGATCCGGGCGCACCCGGGCCGGGGAGGACCGGCGCAGTGCTCCCGGCGTCGGGAATGACAACTGCACATCCTCCGGCCCATTCCACGGCATCCCTTACGGGTTCGAAACCCAGGCTGCGAACGAGTTCCGGCTCCAGGCCCGACCTGAGTGCGATCGAGGCCCTCTTCCGGATCCTCGCCAGCCTGGACACGGAATGCCAGCCCAGGAAATACCGCCTCCCGGCACCCTCGAGGGCGCCCGGCTCCATGGATGCCCTCAGGACCTCGTCCATGTGCGCGGCGCCGAGCCCCCCGCGGCAGTCGCTGTCGAGCAGGACGGCCCCGCCCTCGGCGACGGCCGCCTCGAAGTTGTAGACCGCCTTCATCGACTGGTAGAGGTTAGTCTCGAGACCTCCCCCGGGTTTCAGCACGATCCTTTCGACCGGGTGCGCCATCCCGACGCAGAGATGATCGCGGGCCGATCCGACGCACGAGGCGAAGGCCTCCGCCAGGCTTCCGACCGCGATGTGCAGGCCCCGGTTCCCGCGGACCACGGCGCCGGCCATGACAACGGGCACGAGTCTCTCCAGCATCTCCGCGGCCTCGGCCATGTCGGCGTGCACCGGGTTGCCCTCCAGGACGGCGGGGGCCGATCCCTCGAGGCAGGCAAGAGAATGGTTCGCCTCGATGGACTCGAATGCCGCGCAACCGGGCAGCACGGCCTTCCGGCCCCCGGTGAAGCCCGCGAAGTAGTGCGGCTCGACCGAGCCGGCGAGGATCACCGTATCCGCCTCCACGAGCCAGGGATGCACTCTCGCCTCGGTTCCGGAGGATGTCCTCCCCAGGCGCACCCTCTCCCCTCCGCCGCGGCTGTTGCACGTCCAGCCGGCTCCTGGGAAGACCCCTCCGAGGAGCAGGTCCTTCATCGTCCCCGGAACATCCTCGTGGGTGCCGGTGGCGACGATGATCCTCACCCGCCCCTCGAGCAGGTCCGCCACGGGCTCCAGGAGCGCGTGCGCAACGGCCGGCCTCGTGGCGTCGTTCACGACTACGGTCACCCGCCGGCCGGGATCGGCATGGCGGAACGGCTCCCAGGCCGAACCGGCCATACCCTCCGGGAACGCTGGCTGTGCAGGCAACTCCATGTCAGGCATAGGCGTGATTATAGCAGGGAGGGGAAGGCGGACTAGTGGATATGGACAGCACGCCGTGCCTCCGCTAGCTTCACGCTCCGGAGGGAACACACATGAAGTCGCACACCGCCCGGATCGTCCTGCTCGCAGCAATGCTGACCCTTCTCGTGGCGCTGCCGTCACCCGCCTACGCAAGGGCGGGGGGCGGCCAGAGCTTCGGAGGCGATGGAGGAGGAGGAGGGGGGGGCGGAGGCGGCGACGGCCTGGGATACCTCGTGTTCTGGCTCGTCCAGCTCGCCTTCAGACAGCCCCTGATCGGCGTGCCCCTGCTGGTGGTCGGGGTCATAGCCGTCTCGAGGATGGGCCGGGCCGCGCGCACCGGCAACCAGTACCGCACCATCGAGAGGGCCGGCAGGGTAGCCGCGGTGCGCCGCCAGGAGGATCTCTCGCAGCGGCTCGAAGCCCTTCGCAGGCGCGATCCCGCCTTCGATCCCGACGCCTTCCTGAGGAAGGCCGGGAAGGGCTTCCTCGAAGTGCAGGCGGCCTGGTCGGCCCAGGACTTCACGGGCGTGGTCAGGTTCCTCTCGGACGGCGTCAGGGAGCGGTTCTCGATGCAGGCCGCCATGCTGCGCGAGGAGGGCGTGCGCAACGTCCTCGAGAATGCCGCGATCGTGAGTTCGCGGATGGTCGCGATCGATTCGGACGCTGTCTTCGACTGCATCCACGTAGAGATAGCGGCGCGCGGGAGGGACAGGGACCTCGACGCATCGAGCGGGAAGGTCCTTCGCGAGAACGGCTCAGACCAGTTCACCGAGTACTGGAGCTTCCTGAGGAAGCCCGGTGCGGTCACGCTGGCCTCGGGCGGGCTGCTCGAGGGCTTCTGCCCCAACTGCGGGGCGCCCCTCTCGCTGAGCGACGCCGGTACATGCGAAAACTGCGATTCGGTCGTCACCAGCGGCGAATACGACTGGGTCCTGGCCGAGATCACGCAGTCAGCCGAGTGGGGCACGGCCTCCGACCCCTCGGTCATCCCGGGATACTCCCTGATGCTCGCGAAGGACCCCGCCTTCAACCTCCAGCACATCGAGGACAGGGCTTCGGTGATATTCTGGAGGACCATGAAGGCTCATTTCGAGGGCGACCCGGGGCCGCTCTCCAAGGTGTCCCTGCAGTCCTTCCGCCAGTCCTTCTCCGAGAGCATGCGCCTCTCGACGGAGGACGGCTGGTGGCTCTTCTTCAAGGACGCAGCCGTGGGGGCGGTCGAGGTCCAGCGGATCGAACCCGCCGGCTCCGAAGGCGGGCAGGATCACATCGAGGTCCTGATACGCTGGTCCGCGCGCAACGCGAGGAGGAACTCCGACGGCAGGATCAGGAACGCCGGCGACAGGACGGTGAGGCCGGTCGTCTACCACCTCGTCAGGAACCACGGAGTGGCCACCCAGGGCGGGAAGTCCTTCCTGTCCTCGCACTGCCAGGCATGCGGGGCCCCCTACGAGGGCGGCGAGTCGGGCAACTGCGAATACTGCGGCAGGGTGCTCAACGACGGCTCGCAGGACTGGGTCCTCGCGTCGACCGGGAGGTTCGAGGCCTCCGCCATGAGGCCTTCTGCCGTGGAAGCCTTCTCCAGGGCCTCCCTGGTCCCGCCGGACCTGCTGATGGGTGCGATGGCCGGCGTCATGTTCGCGGACGGGGTGATCGACCCCGCCGAGGAGAAGCTCCTGGGCGACTTCGCCCGCGACCGCGGCATAGCGCAGTCAGCCGTGGCAGAGATCATCGCGTCTGTCCGTGCGGGCGAGCAGACCATACCTGCGCCCTCGACCCGGGATGAGTCGGTGGAGCTCGCGGGGGCCATGGCCAGGATGGTGCTGGCCGACGGCAGGATGACGGACGGAGAGGTGGAGATGCTGGCCGGCTTCGGAGAGGCCGCCGGCATGACGAGGGCCGACGTGATGCAGATCATCGCGGCCCAGAGGGAACAGCTCTACAGGCAGGCCAGGCGCGTGCTGGGCTGAGCCTCCCTATCCCGGCGGCAGCGCCCTGCAGTTGTCCCTCGGCAGGTTCTCCTCGTACATGAAACCCTCGGGCACGCTCCCGGTCCACTCATAGACCAGAGTCCGCCCCGACCGGCTCCGGTGGACCTCCGTCAGGAACGGGGGCGGATCGACGACCTCCCAGCCCGATCCGTCCGGGGCCATCCTCCATCTCGAAGAGAGGCGCGGGCGCATCGCGGGCAGGTCGGGATCGACCACCACGTAGCGCACGCCGTGCTCCTCGAGGCACGGCCAGAGCAGCATCTCGTAGTCGTTGGGCATCGTGAGGGTCGGTCTCCTGTAATCCCAGATCATCAGCTCTACGCCGGGGAACGTGACGACCCAGTCGTCCGGCTCCGTGTTCTCCGTTATCCACCGGGACATCTCCGCCGCCTCGGCGGCGCGGGCACGCGTGTCGCTCCCCAGGAGGGCCGCCGCAGGGCGGACCAGCAGCAGCGCGGCCAGGGCCGCCAGGGCGGTCCGCCACCGGCGGCCGGGTCCGAGGGTGCCGGTCATCTCCACTGCACCGGCGATCCCCAGGCAGATCACGACCGTAGTCAGGAACAGCAGGTACCTGGCGGCATGCTCGTGCAGCACGAGGCTCGCTGCCATGGGGACGGAGGCGAAGGCCGGGAGCACCATCAGCCTCCTGGTCCCGCGCCTGCGAAGCGCGAGCAGGGCGCATGCGGTGAAGAGGACTAGCGGAGGCCAGCCGAACACCTCGCCCCTGTGCAGGGTGCCGATCGTCAGGGGCTCGATCACCCTGAACACCCCTGCGCCCAGGGCCCGGGCCACGGCAGGGACGCCGCCGTGTCTGAGCATGTCCGAAGGGCCCGGCGCCGTGTCGCGCACCTCCCAGGCCGCCCAGTGATTCTCGTTGAGGAGGAACTGGCCGTTCTGGGAGTAGAGGGGCGATCCGAAAGCATCGGCGTTGCGGAGGAACCACGGCAGTGCCACGGCCAGGAAGGCGCAGGCGAAGACCGACGCCCTGTCCAGCCTGCCCCTGCCTCCCCGCAGCAGCACCCACAGGCCGAGAGACATGCCCAGCACGAGCCCCTGCGTCCTCGCGAGGTAGGAAACACCGGACAGGAGGCCCGCCAGGACGGAGATCCTGATCGTTGGCTCGGAGCCCGAGAAGCCGGCCAGTATCACGAAGAACAGCGCCGTGAAGAGGAGGAGGCTGTCCGGCTGGGTGGAGAACCAGACCATGGCCGGATCGAGCGAGAGCCACGCCAGCGAAGCGAGTGCCGCGGCGCGGCCGAACGTCCTCCTGGCCCACCACCATGCCGCCAGCAGTGCCCCGATTCCCAGGAGCATGGAGACGGCCTGGGCGGTGCGGAAGGATACCCCCGCCGTCAGGAAGGCCAGCGCCAGCAGTGTCGACATGGCCGGCTGCCTGTTCCCCTCCGGCCTCAGCGAGGCCGTCGAGGGATCGTAGAGGGTCCATTTCCTCTGAGTGGACCATCCTCTTCCGTCGAGCAGGTTCCTGGCCATCTCGAGCTCGGAGGCCACGCCATCCCCGGCGGGCATGGGGTTCCTCGCCGCGACGCCGGTGCGCACGAGGGCGGCCAGGGCCAGAATCACGGCCGCCGCCAGGACTTCGTTTCTCTTGGATATCTCGAGCATGGGCGGAACATACAGGCGGGGGGGGGAGGCAGGGCAGCCCGGTGGACCAGGCGGGGGAATCCGCGATGGTTATAGTCGGCGGAGCGGAAGGAGACGGGATGGGACTGAAGGTGGCGACCTGGAACGTCAACTCCATAAGGGCCAGGATTGAACAGGTGCTCTCCTGGATCGACTCCAGGCACCCCGACGTCCTCCTCATGCAGGAGACCAAGGTGGTCGACTCCATCTTCCCCGTCGACCCGTTCAGGGAGCGGGGCTACGTCACGGCCTTCTCGGGGCAGAAGACCCTCAACGGCGTGGCGGTCGCATCACGGCACGGGATCGAAGTGATACGAACTGGGCTCGCGTCGCGGTTCCTCGACGACCAGAAGCGCGTACTGCTCGCCAGGACCGCCGGGATCACGGTGATGTCGGTCTATGTCCCCAACGGCGGGGACCCGTCGCTGGCCAGATTCGCCGACAAGCTCGCCTTCCTCGGCGAGCTCGCGCTCGAAGCCTCGGAGGAGGCCCGGAGAGGCCCCTTCCTGATGGCCGGCGACTTCAACGTGGCTCCCGGAGACGAGGATGTCGACGATCCCGTCGCCATGGACGGGCACATCTGCTTCCATCCGGAGGAGAGAGCCCGGTTCGGGGGCATACTCGACGCCGGCCTCACCGACCTCTTCAGGGTGTTCAACCCGGCGGGCAGGGCCTTCAGCTGGTGGGACTACAGGGAGGGATCCTTCCGCAGGAACATCGGCATGAGGCTGGACCATGTGCTGGCCTCGCAGGATCTCGCCGGAGCCGCCGTCTCATGCGGGATCGACAGGGAGCCCAGGGGTTGGGAGAAGCCTTCCGACCATGCGCCGGTGGTAGCAGTATTCGATCTGCCCGGCACGGAATAGTGACCGCGGCACGCTGTAGAACGTATGACGAACATGGAGGTGGCCTGTGATCCACATCCTCTTTTCCATGGCGGCAGCACTGCTGACCGCGCAGCCCGCGGCAGAAGGCCGCGAGATGCCGGTGGTCGAAGTCCACGAATGGGGCGTGATTTCCACGGGAGGCCAGGGAGCGGTCATGGCCGCCCACCCGGCGGGGGAGGCCGACCCGTCCACCCTCTACATGCCCGGAGACGTCCTCGTGGACAGGGCGCCGGTCGTGTACTTCTACGGCCCTCCCTTCACGGGCCGCTTCACCGTGGAGGCCGTATCCGGCGAGATCACCACCACCTGGCCGGTTCCCTCCTCGGGTCCCGCCACCTGGCGGATCACCGCAGACTGGGCGGAGAGGGACTCCGCACCCGGTGACGTGCTGGCGGGCAGGGTCCATCCCTCCACGATAGACGGATGGGACGCCACGGGATGGCGCGTTCCGCAGAGCATGACCCTCGTGACCGGCGAGGGATACGTGGACAAGCTCCTGTACTACGAGTGCACCGTCGACCCCGGCCTGCTGCCCCTGCAGCCGGCGGAGGTCGGCGTCGACATAGCTGAGGGCTTCGAGGACATGCCGGTGGCCCTGCTGATCCCGTCCTGCGCCGGGCTGACTGTCATGCCGGTGAATGCCTCGGTTCTCGAGAACCCCGTCGAGCTGATGAGGAACTCGGCCCTGGTGAGCGGGGATCTGCTGCCTTTCCTCTACGGATGGTCCCGCGACATCGTCGACGTCGAAGAGGTCGACGCCCTCTGGGGTACGTGGCGGAGGACGCTCACCGTGGACGGCTTGCCTTCTCCGGAGTCGGGGAGGGCCCTGGTGGTCTACCGCGTGCCGGAATCGATCCTCGAGGGCATCAGCAGGCTGGAACTCGAGACGGATGAAGGCTACACGGTGGAGTACGACAGGTTCATCCTCTGTGTCACGGAGATCGCATTCCGCGGGGAGTGAAGCTCCGGCGTCCCTCGGGCTCCACGTTCGCACTGCGGGCGGATTGTCCGTGTGTGTCACGGAGATCGCATTCAGGGGGGAGTGACCGGCTCCCCCCTGTCGTTCGCGAGCAGTCTGCCGAGTTCCTCGACCGTCAGTCCGAGCGCCGCCGACGCCTGCTCCGCGTCACCGCCGAAATGCGCGAGCGTCCGGGCCACGTACTGTGAAATGACTTCGTCGAGCCTCGAGGGGACGAACGATGTGCGCGCACCCGCGCCCATCATCCTCACCAGGGTGAACGGCGGGAGGCTCTCCGGCCCCGGTTCGATGCCGGGCCGCGTGTTCAGTATGCAGTGCCCGACGATGGACTCGAGCTCCTCGACGTTGCCGGGGAAGTCGTACTGGGAGAGCGCCGCCAGCAGAGTGGCCGACAGGTTCACCGGAGCCCTCCCGGCTCTCCCGGCCGCCTGCCTCGCGAAGTGCCCGGCGAGGGGCGGGATGTCCGAGGGGTGCTCCTTCAGGGGCGGTATCTCGAGCGAGTTCACCATGAGGTGGTACAGCAGATCCCGCGAGAATGACTCCCTGTACTCGTCCGAGTCGAGATCGACCGCGGTCGAGACGACAAGCCTCAGGTCGATCGTCCTGATCTCCGCCGATCTCTCCCTGTAGAACTCGCCGTTCTGCATGACCCTGCGCAGGCGTGTCTGCACCTGCGGGGACAGGAGCTCGATGCTGTCGAGGAAGAGGGTTCCCCCGGAGGCTGCCTCGAGGAAGCCGGGCCTGTCGTCCTGGCTGCCGCTGAAGTCCCTCACCATCCCGAAGAGCTCTCCGGGCAGCGCTTCCGAAGGTACCGCGGCCGCATCGAAGGCGGTGAAGGGGCCCTCCCTCCGCCTGCTGGCCCTGTGGATCGCCCTGGCCAGCGCCTCCTTGCCCGTCCCGTGCTCGCCGTGGATCAGGACGGGCGAGTCGCCCGCGGCGATCATCTCCGCCCTGAGGAAGATCTTCCGGAGCGAGGGCTGGTTCGAGATCAGCGGCTCGAAGGCCTCCGGATTCGCCAGCTCCTCGCGGCTGGTATCCTCCGGCAGCCCGTCCAGGGACCTGCTCAGGGCGCCGTGCTCCAGAGCCCTGTCCAGGGTGTCGAGGAGCATCTCGTCGTCGGCGGGTTTGGTGAGATAGTCGAACGCTCCGAGTTTCATGGCCTTCACGGCGAGGTCGATGTCGCTGACACCGGTGAGGACTATCACCGGCACTCCGACCCCCCGGTCGTGGATGTGCCTCAGGATGTCTATCCCGCTCAGCCCGGGCATGTCCATGTCGAGCAGGACCAGATCGGGCATCTCCGATTCCAGCAGGGCCGGGACCCTCCTCGAGTCGTTGGTCACGACAGGCTCGTATCTCTCCGTCTGCATGAGGAACACGGTGAGGAAGTTGGTCACCGCCGCATCGTCGTCGACTATCAGTATCCTCGCGGGATCGCCCATCATGCCTCCGGGGTGCGGGTCTCGGCGCGGACCGCCGCTCCGGGCGCCGCCTTACCGGCCGGGATGGAGACGGTGAAGACAGTCCCCACGCCGGGCGTGGAGCTCACGGAGATGGTCCCCCCGTGCTCCTCCACTATCCTGAACGCTATCGGCAGCCCCAGTCCCGTCCCGCCCTTCGCCCTCTTGGTGGTGAAGAAGGGATCGAAGATCTGCCTGAGCGTCTTCTCGTTCATTCCCCTGCCGTCGTCCTTCACCTCGATGACCACACCGCCGTCGGATACTCCCGTCCTCACCGAGACCGTTCCCCGCCTGTCGTCGGGCATCGCCTGGGCT
Source organism: Candidatus Fermentibacter sp. (assembly GCA_030373045.1). NCBI lineage: Bacteria > Pseudomonadati > Candidatus Fermentibacterota > Candidatus Fermentibacteria > Candidatus Fermentibacterales > Candidatus Fermentibacteraceae > Candidatus Fermentibacter > Candidatus Fermentibacter sp. The sequence goes on along the minus strand of JAUCPW010000002.1, from coordinate 39,516 downwards.
GCGTTGACCAGCAGGTTCACTATGACCTGCTCGATCTTCTGGGCGTTCCCTTCGAAGGTGGGGATGCCGGGGTCCAGGTCCATCACGATGTCGGCGTGCTTGTGGACCTCGTTGGCCACCAGCCGTGATGCGGCCTGGATCAGGGTGTTGACGTCGACCCTGTCGACGAGGAGTCCCTCGTCCTTGCGGGCGAAGTTCCTGAGGCCCTCGACTATGCCCCTTATCCTCTCGGAACCGTGCGCCATGTCGTCCACCAGCGTGAGGATGTTGCTCCTGAAGAAGTCGTACCTGAGCTTCGCCACCTTCAGGTCCGGATGGGCCGAGGCGTAGTCGTCCACTATCGGGAGGATGTCCTCGAGCGCCTGACGGATGATCCTGATGTTCCCGCGGATGAACTGGTTCGGATTGTTGATCTCGTGGCCGATGCCGCTGACGAGCTGCCCCAGCGAGGCCAGCTTGTCGGCCTGCTGGATCTGCTGCTCGTAGGTCTTCTCGAGGGTGACGTCCCTGTAGAACTCGATGATGCCCTCGACCTCGCGGTTCCGGTCGAAGACGGGGATGGCGTGGACTTCGAGGAAGCGGTTGCCCGACCTGATGGTGTGTACGATCGGGGTCCTGTCCCTCCTGATCCTCGACAGGCGGCAGTCGGTGCACGGCGTGTCGCTGCCGAAGAACTGGGCATGGCACTTCCCGCTGGAGGTGCCCTCCCGGTTCGTCATCACGATGTTCCTGTCCAGATCCACGACGGCGACGTCGTCCGGGATGGCCTGGAACATGGAGGCGAGCTGGGCGGAGGACTCGTTCCACTCCCTGTCGACGTTCTCCAGGTACATGTTCACCATGTCCAGCCTGGTCTTCTGCTGCTCGAGCTCACCGGTGCGCGCCTCGATCTCGGACTGCATCTCGGCGAACCGGCGGGTGAACGCGGCCTCCTCCTCCTGCCTGAGGATCATCCTGTCGCGCAATTCCTTGCGCTCCAGGGCGAGGTTGAGCATCCTGCCGATCTCGCTCAGCATCCTCTGTTCCTCGGGGAGGAGTTCCAGCGCCGGATTGGCGTACCCCACCCTTATCTCGCCCGCTATCTGCTGGTTCGACAGCAGCTTGGTGGAGATGTAGCCCTCGCCTGGTGGCATCTGCCCGTACTCGCGGCCCTGATAGGTGGAAAAGACCATCACCTGCCCGGGATAGAGCATCCCCTTGCCGAGGTAGTCCGGCAGTTTGGTGAAGAACTCCGGGACGTCGCTCGATATCTCTATCCACTCGGCGACGGCGTACAGGCAGGCGAGCTCCTTGATCCTCTCCTCGCGGTCGAAGTCCGTCTGCCTGTTGATCCCGTCGAGCTGTGACCCGAAGAAGACCCAGACGCCTTCACCCTCGGAGCTTCCGACATAGCCGGTCTTGAGAGGGATCTCGCACGAGGGGAACTCGACGGGCGAGAAGACCGCAAGCCTCCTCTGCCCCTCCCTGGCCAGGGCCATCCCCGAACGCATGCTCCTGAGCGAAGCCGGGGAGAGGATCTGTTCGAGCCTCAGCCCTTCGTGGGACAGCTCGCCGGGTCCGCAGGCGCGGAGGAGGAGGCGGCTCGAATGCAGCACGGTTTCGCTCGAGTCGACCGCCATGAGGAACTCGAAGTTGCTCTCGATGAACGAGTAGAGGTCGGAAGTCCTGATCATCACACCCTCCGGCCGGATCGGGGACCGGTGAGACCGGCTGGATCGAATCTCGCACAGGGGGATGCCGGGGGCAACGGTAACGGAAAGGGGGGCGGGATCGCTCCCGCCCCCCCTGCGGACAAGTACCGCTAACGGCCGAGGATGACGAACTCGGCTCTGCGGTTGAGAGCCCTGTGCTCCTCGTCGGTGTTCGGGGCATCGGGCCTGGACTCGCCGTAGCTCACGGTCTGGAGCCTTGACTCGCTGACGCCCTTGGAGACGAGATAGGAGCGGACGGCTTCGGCCCTGCGCTCCGCGAGGGCCTGGTTGTAGTCCTCCTCGCCGAGGTCGCAGGTGTTGCCGGTGATCGTGACGCTCACGCCGGGGTTGGCCAGCAGGAAGGCCGCGATCTCGTCGAGGGCCTCCTTGGCGTCACGCCTCAGGACGGAGCTGTCCAGGTCGAAGTAGACCTTGTCGAAGTCCACCACGAGACCGAGCTGGAAGTCGTGCTCCGCAGAACCGCCGGCGGGCACGTCGACCATCGCCGACTCGGGCCCGTAGGCGGAGGCCGTCGCGGTGAGGTTCCTGTTGCCCGAGGGCAGCTCGATGGAGTAGGAGCCGTCGGAAGCGGTCTGGGCCTGGACAGAGCCGCTGGACACGATGGCGTCCAGGGGCTGGCCGGTGGCGATGTCGGTGACGGTGCCGGTGACGACACCCGAGGTCTCGATCCGGGTCAGCGGGAAGTCGACCGTGTAGGTGCCGCCCGAAGCCAGATCGACCGTCTCGCTAGAGGGGAGGTAGCCCTCGGCGGAACCCGTGAGGGTGATCTCGCCCCTGGAGGCTTCCATCGCGTAGGAGCCCTCCTGGGTGGTGTTGACCGGCTCTACGTCGTCCCTGGAGGCGGTGACGGAGCCATAGAGGGCCTCGCCCGTCTCGGAGTCGTATACCCTGCCGCCGATCTCGGCGGGAGGGTTGCGGAACGTGCCGGTGTAGGAGAGGCCTATCCCGAGGCCCATCTTGGGGGCGTAGCCCTGCGGGAAGGGCGAGCGGTCGGCCCTTTCCTGCTCGGTGGGCGTGCCGCCGGACTGGAAGATGCCGTGGCCGAGGTCGCTCCACTCGGGGCTGAAGTCGGTCAGGGCGAAGGAGCCGGTGACGTCGATGGCGAGGCCGTCGTTGTTGAAGCGGACGCCGGGGGCGACCTGGATTATGTCGTCATAATCCTCGCCGTCGCCGTTGTCGAAGTTCCTGTCCATGAAGTGGCGCCACTCGACCTCGGCGAAGAGGGTCGTGGTGCCGACCGGGTACTCGATGCCGGCGCCGGTGTAGAGGACCGCATCCTCGACTTCGATGTCGACGTCCTGGGTGGCGGTGACCTCGTGGGCGGCGTTGTACCGGAGGTCGGTGTACTCGAAGGACTGGTTGAACTTGTGGTAGCCCAGGTTGACGTGCAGGGCGGCGGGATCGAGGTTGAACGTGGTGAGCAGGTTGGCGCCGTAGCTGAAGCTGCCTGCGCTGATCATGGGCCTGCGGAGCTCGAAGATGCCCTCGTCGTTCAGCCAGATGCCGTCCCAGCCGTCGCCGTTCACCACGTAGCTGCTGTTGCCGCCGTCGTAGAGAGCGAAGGACGCCCAGGGCATGATGCCGAACCATACCGAGTTGGCGTTCGGGTTGATGTTCCACTTCAGGGAGGCGGTAGCCTCGCTGAAGCCGTCGTCGCCCTCCCAGTCGCCCGAGATCTCGGCGCTGTCGCCGTCCCTCTTCATCTGGTTTACGATGTAGTTGACGCGGAGACCGAGTTCCGCGGCGCGCCCGAGGCCGAAGCCGGCAACGATGTAGCCGGTTCCGTCGTACTCGGTGTTCGTGATCTCCATCTCCTCGTTGCCGATGACGGCGGTGCGCTCGTCACCCGACAGCCCGAGGTTCGCGAAGAGCCCCACATTGTACCTGCCGGCTCCTACGGTGCGCGCATCGACCACCCTGTTGAGGCCTCTGGTGCCCCACCAGGAAGGGAGTGCCGAGGCCGCTCCCGCGAGGACAAGCACAACTGCCATAAGACGATACTTCATCGATTCCTCCTTCTGATGAATGGTTGGCGGACAGTAATTATTCCGATAATGCTCCGCCAGGGTCAAGGTTCTGCCGTGCCGGAATCCTGCCCTGCCTCCCGTCTGCGAGTTTATTCCACCGGGGGCCCTTGTGCAAGGTTCCGGCGGAATCGACCGCTCCGCAGGGCATCATGTCATCCGGGTGGCGCCCCAGGTTCTCGCCGTGCTGTCGAGCTGCTCCTCCACAGTGCCCCAGGAGACGATGAAGGGGATCCTGTGGATGGTGACGGTGACTTCGTCGCCGGAGATCTCATACGAGCCCTTGGCGCCCATGCCCTCGACCTGGCCGGCCTTGTCGTCGCCCGAGAAGTCGACGTGGTTCGCATCGGCCATCCTCTTCATGTTCAGCACGAGCGTGGCGGCCGAACCGCCGAACCTGTACCTGTAGGATCTCCCCATCTCCTCTCCTTCCTCCGCTGCCCCAGCCGGGGGATCAGGGCTGCGACCCGGGGTCCCAGGCGTCGTAGGGTTCCAGGATCGCCGTTATGCATCCGTTTTCAGTGTCGATACTCACCATGTCGCCAGTGGTGGATGCGGCCTCCCAGGTGAAGATGACCTCGTGGCTGCTGGTGTTCTCGGTGGTGAAGAGGGTCATGGAATACTCGTAGACAGTAATCGTGTAGTAGCCGCCCGTCGTCTCGAGGACCGTCAGGGTGACGAGCCCGTTTCGAATCGACCCTCCCACGTCCACCGAGGTCGAACCCGCACCGGTCATGGCCCCGTCGGGAGTGACGGTGGTGACGATCACGGGGATGACGCCGTCCCCTCCGATCCCCCAGGTATCCGTCAGGGAATTGTGCATCGCGGTGAGCAATATGCTGCAGGAGTTCTGGTCGGCGTTCCATACGATCTGCGAACCGTCGGGACCCTGCCATTCGTAGTAGAAGTCCCAGGTGAAGACGAAGCGCTCTCCGTCGGACGGGATGTCACGGGCCTGCTGCCCGCCCTGCGGCCCGGCGGCTGCGGGTCCCGCGGTGGAGAGGACGAGGATTGCCGCCAGGTCCCACCTGGATCCGATACCGAATCTCATGGGGACTCCCTCCGCTATCTCCCCGCGTCGATGCCCCCCGGCCGGTCGGCCGCGTCCGTCTCCCCGTCCGAAGGTTCGATCACTATCTCTCTCGAACCATCGGGCGAGGGCGGGACCTTCCTCGAACCGACCGCAGCGGCGGCTGCCGCGATACCCGTCGTCACGGCACCCACCAGCGCTCCCAGATCGTCGATCTGCCCGAGCATGGGGATGACGTCCGGCAGGAGGTCGGCGGGGCTGATGACGTAGACCAGCGCCACCAGGGTGGCGGCGCCCAGCAGCCATGCGGCAGCCCTGAGGAAGACCCTCCGGAAGGGCGATCGAGGCAGCGCCAGCATCACCACGAACAGTGCGAACAGAGCCGCGACGGCTATTACCGTGGTCTTCGCGAATTCCCAGAATCCTTCGGCGATCACGTCCCACCTCCGGTCAGTGCCGCCCGGGGCCGGGAAAACCCCACCACATTCAGTATAACCCCGTTCAGGGTCTCGTACAAGCACGGACCCGGACACATCCCGGTTCTCCCGGGCGGGACCGCGTTGGCAGGGCCGGGCGGGGGCTGCCATATTCAGCAACCATTTGCGAAAGAGGTCGGCCGATGCGTGTCGCGCTCGTAGTCCCGCCGTGGGGACCCGATGACATCAGAGCGAACGATACCAGGGGGATAGCGGGATGCTGGCCGACCCCGGGCATGCAGTACATCGCTGCCGTGCTCCGGGAACGCGGTCACGAGGTCATCTACCTCGAGGGCTTCTTCCATTCCAGCGAGGACATGCGGAAGCGCGTGGCGGAGTTCGGTGCACAGGCACTCGGCGTCTACGTCATCAGCCTGCTGTGGCACAAGGCCTCCCCGTTCATCGAGGCCGTGAGGAGCGACAACCCCTCGATCTTCACCTTTATCGGCGGCCATGGAGCCACGTCCATGCCGGAGAGGATGCTGTCAGAGTGCCCCGGTCTCGACGCTGTGGTGATCGGCGAGGGCGAGGCCACCGCGGGCGAGATGATCGATGCGGTCGCCTGCGGAAGGCCGCTGGACGGAGTCGCCGGCCTGGCCTTCAGGAATCCGTCCGGCGGGATCGTGCGCACTGCGAACAGGCCGCTGGTGGAGGATCTCGACTCGCTTCCCTTCCCCGCAGTCGACCTCTGCGAGATGGACAGGTACTACCCGAGCTTCGAGCAGGTATCCACCGTACCCGTCATGCAGACCCTGGCGAGCCGCGGATGCAGCGGCACCTGCCTCTACTGCTACAAGATGTACGGCAGGCGGATACGCCTCAGGGACCCGAAGCGGGTCGTGGACGAGATCGAGTACTACGTGAAGAGATACGGCGCCAGGGAGATCAAGTTCTGGGACGAGCACTTCACCTACAGCCACGCCCACACGTACGCCTTCTGCGAGGAACTCACGAAGCGCGACCTGAACGTCCGCTGGTGGTGCTCATGCCGCGCCGATGCCGTAGACAGGAAGATCCTGCGGGCCATGAAGGACTCGGGCTGCTGGTGCATCAACTTCGGCGTGGAGAGCGGAGTGCAGAAGAACCTGGACACGCTCGTGAAGAGGGAGAAGCTCGAGCGGATCGAGCTGGCCGTGCGCATGGCCCACAGCGTGGGGATCAAGACCCATACGACATACATCTTCGGGATCCCCGGCGAGACTTTCGAGGAGGGACTGAAGACCATCGAGTTCGCGAAGAGACTCGGCAGCTTCACCGTCGAGTTCTTCCCCATCACCCCGTTCCCGGGGACCGCCCTCTACCGGGGAGTCGAACAGGGGAAGTACGGCTCGATGAGCAGCCGCCTGAACGACCAGGGCATGCTTCTCGACAGGCCCTGCTTCGTCCCCTTCACCATGACCGGCGACCAGATAATGGAACTCCGGCGCCTGGCCTACATCGGGTACTTCTTCAGACCTTCCTTCCTCCTCTACAGGTTCAGGAACATCTCGTCGCCCTTCCAGCTCCGCGCCGTGTGGCACGGAGCCAGGAGCCTCCTCATGATGGCATCGGAGCAGTTCGAGAAGAGCCGTCGGAAGAAGTAGCGTGCCTTCGGTCACTGTCGTAATCCCTGTCCACGACGGAGCATCGACCCTCGGGAGGGCAGCAGGCGCCGCCCTGGAGGGCCTGCTCCCGGGTGACCGGATCATCGCCGTGGACGACAGGTCATCCGACGGGTCACGGGAACTGCTCGGCTCCATGGGGATCGAGACGGTCCCCTCCGCGGGAGGCCCCGGCGCTGCATGCGCCAGGAACACAGGCGGGAGACTGGCGGAGACTGCCTGGATCCTCTTCCTCGACGCGGATGCGGTGCCCCCGGCCGGCTGGAGGGGGATGCTCGAGGACAGGATGGACGGAGCCGACGCGGTCCAGGCCGTGTACGGCCCGGATGCTCCGGGCAGGGGCGCCGCGACGTTCTACAAGAACTTCTACTACCACTACACCTTCACCCGGAGGATCAGGGGGCCCCATATCAAGGGGTGCGGCACCTTCTTCTTCGCCGTCACCCGTGCGCGGTTCGCCGAGCTGGGCGGCTTCGACGAGAACATCAGGGGCGCGACGATAGAGGACGCGGACTTCTCGGAGAGGCTCTGGGCCCTCGGCGGGAGGATCGCGATCGCCCCGGAGATCGAGGTCTATCATCTCAGGGAGTACGACGTGCCCTCGCTCCTCGCCTACGAGTGGAGGATGATGAGGGCGAAGGCCCTCTACATCATGCGCCGCGGGCGGGACAGGGGAGCCCCCTCGATCAGCGTCGCGGGCTTCGGCGAGATGCTTCCGGTGCTCGCCGGCGCGGTGCTGCCGTGGCTCGCGGCAGCCCTGGCGGCCCTTTATGCCTTCGGGGTCGGATGGGGGCTGTATGCCGCCCTGGGCAGCCTGGCGGCCCTGATCACGGTGCAGATCCCCTTCCTGGCAGGCATTGCGAGGGCAGGCGGTTCGAGGGGGTTCAGGGCGGGCTTCCTGCTCTGGCCCGATCTCGCGCTGATAGCCCCGGCCTCGCTCTCGGCGGCCGCGGCCGCGCTCGCCGGCAGGAGGTACTGACTTGAGGCCGGTTCCACTCATCGCCTGCGCGGTGCTCCTGGCGGCCTTCGCGGTCTATGCCGGCTCGGGCTCCAGGCTTTCGGGTCCTGCCGACAAGGCTGTCCAGTTCGTCACCCTGGTTCCCGCGGCGCTGCTGTTCGCCGCCTCGCTGCGCGGCGAGCGCAGGCCGATGGACCTGGCCAGGAGGATCATCGACGGCCCGGGCGACGCCGCGTTCCTTGCGGCGGTTTCGGTTCCGGTGCTCGTGTTCACCGTCTGGATGGCCCTGGGGCCGTTCGACGGGATACCCTCGGGCGGGGACGAGGCTGCCTACTACTTCCAGAGCATGATCTACGCCAGGGGAGAGGCCGCGGCCCCCGTCCCGGGCGTCGAGTGCCCGAGGGACCTCTTCCCGTTCAGGCACTTCGTGTTCCACGACGGGATGTGGTTCACGATGTACACCCCTCTGCACGCCCTCGTGATGGCCCCGTTCACCAGGGCGGGCATCAGCCCGCTGCTGGGCCCCCTCGAGGGCGTACTCGCCCTGGCCGGCGCATTCCTCCTCTTCAGGAGCCTGGCCGGGAGAACGGTGGCCAGGACCGCCCTCCTGTTCATGGCCCTGTCCCCCTTCCTCCTCTTCATGGCCCCCACCCACATGGCCCACAATACCGAGCTCGCGCTCGTGGTCTGGGCGCTGTACCTGATCGTGAGGAGCGTACGCGGCACGGCAGGGGCGGGCCGGCTCCAGGCCGCGGCGGGATTCCTTCTCGGGCTTTCGCTCTGCACCAAGCCGTACACCGTCCTGCCATGGGCCGTCACGATCACAGTCGGGCTGATATCCACACTCCGATCCCGCGCCTTCCCGGCCCTCGCGAGGATCGCGGCCGGCGCCCTTCCACCCGTCCTGTTCCTTCTGGCGGCCAACCGCTTCTACACCGGTGACTGTCTGACCCCCGCCTACGACCTCGCGAGGGGGGGCAGTCTCATAGGATTCGGCCCGGAAAGGGCCTGGTTCCCGGAATACGGAGACCGGGCGCATACCCCGCTGAGAGGCCTGATGAACCTCGCGAAGCAGGCGGGAGCGGGGAGCACCATCCTCCTGGGCTGGCCGTTCCTGTCCCTCCTGCCTCCGCTGTTCGCGTTCATGGACGGCCGGGAGAGGCGGAAGTGGGCGCTGGCCGCAGGTTCGATCGCCGTGTTCGCCCCGTTCATGATGCTGCACTACTCCGCCTCGATAGACTACGGGCCTAGGCACTACTACACCGCTCTCCCCTGCTTCGCGCTGCTCTGCGCCGCCGGCCTGTCGAAGGCCGCCGGCCGATGGGGCTGCCGCGCCGTGTATGCCGTGGCCGGGCTGTTCGCGTTCGCGACCCTGCCGGTGTACCTGCCGGACGGGATCGCGCTCCGGAGCGGCCCCTGGCAGGCCATCGACACGATCCCGGCCGAAGCGGCGGAGAGTGCGGCCAGGCCGCCCGCGGTCATCTTCATGGAGGCATCGGAGCACGGCTATCCGAACATAGTGAGCGGTCTCCTGGCCACGGACCCCTTCCTCGACGGCGACTTCGTCTTCTGCGCCCACCAGTCGCCCGGGGACGATCTGGCGGCCATGGAGTCGGTCTTTTCGGGCAGGAACGCCTACCTGTTCTGGATGGAGGGTGGCGAGGCCCGCATCGAGCCATGGACACGGGCCAGGGCAGCCGGGCTGACGGCCGAGAGGGATCTCAGGCCCGGCTGGGCTCCGTCGAACTCCTCGGCCGACGATCCGTGAACATCGGATCCTTGCGCCGCGGGGAGGACTGGAGTAGCTTCCCGCATCCCTACCGAGAGACAGGAAGGCCCGGGTGATGGATCACATCTGCTTCATGCCCGCATACAACACGGGTCGGTTCATCGAAGGCGTCCTCAGGAACATCCCTTCCGAGGCCTGGGATGCAATCGACGCCCTGCTCGTAGTGAACGACGGCTCCAGCGACGGCACGGGCGACAGGGCCCGGGATCTGTCCGCGGAGTTCACCAAGGTCACCGTCGTCGACCACCCCGTGAACAGGGGGTACGGAGCCGCGCAGAAGACGGCCTTCGACTGGGCCCGGGAGCACGGAGCCGGCGGGGCGGTAATGCTGCACTCCGACGGCCAGTACCCGCCCGGCTTCCTGATGGCCATGCTCGCGCCGCTGCACGAGGGCGTCGACGTGGTCGGCGGGAGCAGGACGATGTACGGCGACATGCGCGAGGGCGGGATGTCCCAGACAAGGTACTGGGGGACGATCGTGCTCAACAGGCTCGAGAACATCGTCTTCAGGGCCGACCTGTCGAGCTACCACAGCGGATACAAGGCCTACAGCAGGAAGGCGCTGGAGACGATCCCCTACCGCGGCTACTCCGACACCTTCAACTTCGATTCCGAGATGCTCGCAGGAGCGATACGCAAGAAGCTGTCGATACGCGAGGTGCCCATCCCCACGCTCCACGGCGAGGGCTACTCCAGCCTGAAGCCCATCCCGTACGGATTCACGGTGCTGCACACGATGCTCAAGTTCATCGCGGGGAGGATCTGATCCCGCCCGGCGGCACGCCGGGCTTCAGCTAGTAGCGCCTCCCGAGCACGAAGCTCGCCGTCCCCCGCATGATGCCCCACGCCAGGATCAGCATGTCGGCCGCGCACATGAGCGCGAAGCCCGGAAGTATCCCCGGGCCGAACTGCCTCGAGGCCTTCCCGAAGAAGTCCAGGTGGCAGAGCATCGCGGATGTGAAGAGAAGCGACGACGGAGCGAGCATGGAGGGCCCGCACGGGATCGCGGCGACCGCGAACGCCAGGGAGAGGGGCATCATGAGGATGGACGCCACGACGAGCCTGCTGTGGTGGGTTCCGGTCTCGTGCACGTTGATGTACCTGGCGAAGAGCCTGTCGCGGACCTGGCGCAGGCCGCTCTTGGCCTGGGCCCTGGCCATCCTCATGCGGCGCCTTGCGAATCCGCGGAGGTCGTATGCGGCCATGTGAACGACCTGCAGGGACTTGTCGAGCATGATCCTGCCTCCGGCATCGGCGATCGCGTACCCGAACTCCTCGTCCTCGACCGTGGGCTCGGGGATGTCGGTGTTGAAGCCGCCGAGTCTCTCGAACAGGTCCTTCCTCACCGCCGCGCACCAGGTCGCGAAGATGGCGGTGCTCTCCTCCCTTACGCGCGCCAGGGCATGGTGGTAGTAGAAGTTCTGGTAGCGGGAGACCAGACCGGAGGCGGGGCAGGAGGGGGTGTACAGGGTCTGCACCGCCGAGACGGCCGGATCCTCGAAACGTGCGTGGATCGCTTCCACGAGACCCTCGGGAACGGCCACGTCGGAATCCACGAACAGGATCACATTCCCCGAGGCTGCCGCCACCCCCTCGTTCCTGGCCCTTGCGGGGCCCATGTTGCGCGGCAGCCTGACGACCCTCGCGCCCAGCCCCTCGGCCAGGGAGGCGGTGTCGTCGGGCGAGTCGTCATCGACCACGATGATCTCGCAGAGGGGCGCGTTCTGCCTGGCGAGGGACCCCAGGCAGTCCGCCAGGGTCGACGAGGCTTTCCAGGCCGGTATCACTGCACTGATGCGGACTGACATCTGGATCCCTTCCAGAAAGGGCGTCGGTGACGTATTATATTCTTCATGGGGGGGACCGGAATACGGCCCGCGCCCCTTCGGAACCAGTCGTCCACTGCCGCCCACCGGCCGGTCACTGGAGTTGTATGAACATCCTCGGCGCGCTGCCGGCGCTCATGAACGCAAAGCAGCCGATGTTCCTGATACTGGTCGCCACGGCGAGATGCAACGCCAGGTGCGGCTTCTGCTTCTACGCCGACGAGGTCCGGAGGGCCGACCCCTCGTCCGAGCTCACGCTCGACGAGCACGGAAGGATATCGAAGGGCTGCGGCAGGATACCCTATCTCCTCCTGTCCGGGGGCGAACCGGTCCTGAGGGAGGATCTCTTCGAGATCATCGGCCTCTACATAAGCAATGCCGGGGTCAGATACGTGAACGTACCGTCCAACGGCCTCTCGCCCGACCGCTCGGAGGCCCTCTTCAGGAAGCTCACGGCCGGCTTCCCCGGAGTGCACTTCAGGGGGGCTCTCAGCATCGACTTCCCGGACGGCAGACATGACGGGCAGCGCGGTGTCCCGGGATGCCTCGACAAGGTACGCGAAACCGCAACGAGGTTCCGGGCCCTCCGGGAGGACACGCACAACTTCTCCATGGACGTCGTCTCCGTCTACATGCCTTCGAACAGCGGCTGCATGGACGAACTGCGGGGATGGGTGGCGGCGGAGATCCGGCCCGACAACCACGAGGTCCATCTCCTGAGGCCCGAATGGCCGTCCACATGTGCTCCGGGGATAGATCCGCAGGCTTTCGTGAGGGAGCACGCGAAATTCCGCGACGAGGGCAGGAGGCGCGAAAAGCGCCCCCTGAGCGCATTCTTCAGGGCCCTGAACAACGGGTACACAGCCTCGGTCCGCGACATCCTCGGAGGCCGTCCGGGCCCTGCATGCCCCGCCGGCCGCAGGATCGTCGTCCTTGACGAGGTCGGGCGGCTGAGGCTCTGCGAACCGCGCGGGATCGTCCTGGGAAACGTGCGCGAATCCGGCTTCCGCTTCGCACCGATACTGGAATCGCGGACTGCCGTGGAAGCCATCCGTTCCATCAGGCGGGAGCGATGCACGTGCACCTGGGAATGCTCGCTCTCCACGGCGATCGTCTTCTCGCCCCGGAAGTGGCTCCCCCTCCTGGCGGGCACCGTGCGCGAGAGCATGGGGAGGAACAGGCGGAGATGAGAGTCGCACTGCTCAGGCCGCCCGTGGTGAACCTGAAGAACAGCCCCTTCGGCTCCACCCCAGGCATGCCGTCGAACCTCGCGTACCTCGCCGCCGTGCTGAAGAACCGTGGACACGACGTCTCGGTGGTGGACTCGTACGGGCTCGCACCGGCGAGATTCATGCCCTACAAGGACAGGTTCGAGGCGAGGGGCCTCACGCCCGCCGAAGCTGTCGCGCTGATCCGCGAAGGCACCGGGATGATCGGCATATCGGTGCACTGCACCCTGGAACACGGCAACAGCATCGCGCTCGTCGAGGAATCCCGGAAGCGCTTCCCGGGAGCCACGATCGTGGTCGGGGGATACCACACCACGTTCTGCGTCGAGCCGTTCCTCGAGGCCGGAGCCGACTTCGTCCTCCAGGGCGAGGGGGAGCATCGGCTGCCGCTCCTGATAGACTGCATCGAGAAGGGTACGAAGTTCGCCCTCGACGGCATATACGGCGCGGGGATCGAGTCGCCCCGCACGCCGAGGGTCTGCCCCATCGAGGACCTGCCGTTCGGCGACTACGATTCCATCCCGCTCGAGACCTACTGGAAGCTCCACTACGCCCACGGCCCGGTGGTGTCCGGCAGGTACATCAACATGTTCACGAGCCGGGGGTGCCCGCATGCCTGCGCCTTCTGCCAGACTCCGAAGATGTGGGGCGGGAAGTGGATGGCCAAGAGCCCGCGCCGCATCGTCGACGAGATGGACCATTACCACGACAGGTACGGCGTATCCGACTTCCACATACAGGACGAGAACTTCTCGCTCTCGCGGAGCCGGACCAGGGAATTCGCCCTCGAGCTCCTGCGAAGGGGCAGGAGGTACACCTACTGCTTCCCCTCGGGCATCAAGGCCGAGACGGTCGGCTACGAGGAGCTCCTCCTCCTGAGGAGGTCGGGGTGCTGCTACTTCGCCCTCTCCCCCGAGTCGGGCTCGCAGAGGGTGCTTGGCCTGATGAACAAGAGCGTCGACCTGGACCACGTCCACGACGTCGTGAGATGGTGCGGCGAGCTGGGCATCAAGGTGAACTGCAACTTCGTGCTCGGCTTCCCGGGCGAGGAGCGGGCCGACAGGAGGCTGACCTACTCCTACATCAGGAAGCTCGCGGCGTCAGGGCTCGACGAGGTCGTGACCTTCATGCTGACCCCCCTGCCGGAGACCGGCGTGGCGGATCTGAAGCCGGACGGCATCGAATACGAGGACATCAACTTCTCTCCGACCTGGCGGGACAACTACAGGCTCATCACGGCGGCGAGGATCTGGGTGTACGTCCAGTTCGCGCTGATCAAGCTAGCGCTGCATCCCGGGAAGCTTGCCGGGAACGTGCTGTCGGTGCTGACGCGCAGGTTCAGGATGAAGGGCGACATGACCGTGTACAGGTTCTTCGCCGACTTCTGGGACAGGTACGCGAGGCCCTTCCTGGGCGAGACGCGCCCGCGGGCCTGAGCGGTCCCGCGCGGGCGCGCCCGATCCCGGTTCCGGCGGCCGTTCCTACCAGCCGATCGAGAGCCCCAGCATGAAGTGCCTCGGTGAGGCGAACGCGTGGCTGTTGCCCATGGGGCCGGTCGGATCCATGTCGTAATCCCCGTCACCCCCGAGCTCCGCGAAGTACCACTCCGTGTCCACCACCCGGGCGATGTTCCTCTCCTGGGACAGGTTCACGACGTCGAGCCTCAGGGTCAGGTCGAGCCCGCCCAGCCTGTGCTCCTTCCAGACGGAGGCGTCGAGCCTGGTCATGTCGGGGTATCGCTCCGAGTTCCTCGTGGCCGGAGCCTCGCCGTAATACGAGGTATCCAGCGGGAATCCGCTCGCGTAGCTCCATGCCAGCTCCGCTCCGAGGCCGCCCAGGGCGCCGAAGCGGCCGGGGAACTCGCCCGCGAGGGACAGGTCGAGGGAGTGTCTGCGGTCCCATTCCAGGGGGAACTCGTCGGTCTCGGAGATCCAGGGCGTCACCCACTCGTAGCCGGCGGGCTGCTGCAGCACCGACCAAGTGCCCTCTGCCTTGCTCAGCGTGTATGTGGCGGACCAGGCCAGCCAGTCGGACAGGCCTGCACGATGGGAGACCTCGAGGCCCTGCACGGTGGCTGTCGCCCCGTTGTCGAACTGGCGGTACGAGCCCTGGGCGGGGTCCTCCCGCAGCTCGGTCCTCACCAGATCGTCCATGGTGCGGTAGTAGACCGACACTCCCATCTCGCCGCGGCCGGGGCAGGTCCTGGAGAGCCCCAGCGAGATATCGGTGCATACCTCGGGGTCGAGGTCGGGATTGCCCACGTACTGGCCTTCGCTCACGAGGATCGAGTCGGTCCCGGGGTAGAGGAAAACGAAGCGCGGCATCCTGGAAACGCGGGAGTATTCGACTGTGACGGAATGATGGGTGTCGAGGTCCTGGACGATCGCGAGGGACATGTCCAGCCAGGTCTTCGCGGAGGCTTCGGTCGAGAGGCTCCCGCCGGGCAGCGGGCCGCCCGTGTTCGCACCGGGCATGACGATGCCGGGCTCCTCCGTGAAGTCGAATGCGGGGTCGAAGTACCCCAGCCGCAGCCCCGGGGTGACCGCGAGATCGCGGTTCAGGTCGATCGCGTCACGGACTGCGAGGAACCCCTCCGTGGGGGAGGCCGCCCACTCCTGCCAGGCCACCGTGGTCTGGGAGTCCAGCAGCGTGACGCAGGTCTCCGAGATGTCGTGGAGCATCAGGCCGGAACCCGCTGTCAGGGAATGCCGCCCGGAGGTCAGGCTCCAGTCGAGCCCGGCGGAGAGGGCGTCGTCCTCGGAGTCGAACCAGAGGAGGTCGTGCACTCCGCTTCGGACGAAGCCGTCGGAGTCGAGGAGGAGCGCCGGAGGGGTGTAGTACCCCCATTCCTCCTCGTCGAAGCCTTCGCCCAGGTATCCTCCCGCGGGGTCGTCGATCCTCGTGTAGACCCGCGATCCGGTCACCGCGAGGGAGGCGCCGAGGGTTCCGGCCTGGCCGAGGCCGAAGCTCGCATCCAGCCCTACGAGCGATCCCTCGTCGTAGCGGGTCGGGAGTGAGCAGTCGATCCCGACTCCACCCGCGAGAGTGTCTCCGAAGGTCGACGATGTCGTGTCCGTATCGATATAGAGATCCTCGAACCTGCTCCAGGACCAGTCCGACCAGCCCCGTTCCCTCTCGTGGAGGGCGAAGGTGATGCCGGCCTCGAACGATTCCGACCTGATCCAGCCGAGTTTCGCGAGGCCGTTCCATCTGTCGTAGCCGTTGTTGTCCCAGTTATCGCGCCAGGACCCTTCGTCGGCGTCGGCGGGTTCCGACGTGACGAACTCGCCGGAGACGAGCACGGTGGTCAGGCCCGGCAGCACGCCCTCGGCGGCCCCCTCGACCGCGGCGGAGGCGGTGAGGCAGTCCTCGAGCAGGGGGCGCGTCTCGTGAGACGGGACGAAAGGGTGCCAGAGAGGCGTCATGTCGCCGGTCACCATGGAACCCATCCCGAAATCGACCTCACCGGACATCCCGGGGGAATCGGGCGAACTGGTGATGATGGCGGTCGCGCCCGACAGGCCCGAGAAGACCCCTCCGGCCCGGCCGCCTGCAAGGATGGCCTCCCTCTCGACGGCCGCCGCCGGGGCGGAAAGGAAGGATTCTCCAGCAAGAGCCGACCAGGTCGGGTATCCGTCGAGAAGCGACGCGATCCCTCCGGTCTGGCAGCCGCGGTAGTGCATCCCGTCGAGGGCCGATGCGAACCCGGGCACGGGACCCGGGTTCTCCTCGACGAGGGCCGGAAGGCCGGCGATCGCTGCGACCGAGTCCTGTGGAACGACGGCTGAGGTCGGGGCGGTTTCGCCTCCCGATGCCGCCAGCATTGCACAGCACAGAATCACGATCATCTCGCCCCCCCATTTCAGTCCGGTGTCAGAGGAAAGAATGTAAAGTAATCACCTCTTTCCAATAAGCCCGCCATATGATTGCGCGTCAAGAATGTACATGCAGCATATGTTATTGTTGCACTTGATGTTATGCTCGTACTGTCACTCAGTTCTCCGGAGTATTCCGGCGACATATGCCGCCATTCTGCTTACTTGACGTTTTTTCCTCTGACACCGCCCGCGACGCGGTAGCGGGCGTCGCCGACCCCGGCGATCCCGGCCCTGTACTGGGCTGTCACCGTCAGCGGCGGGCAGAGCCTGCCGGGCTCGAACCCCGTCTCGACCGGCCCGAGCCTGCCCTTTCCATCCCAGACGGGATGCACCCCATCGTTCCAGTAGAACCCGGCCATGCCGGCGGATCCGGCCTCGAGCGCCTCCCTGACGGATGCACCGATCGCCTCCGCGTCGGCTGCGATGCCGCATTCCCCGGCGATCATGGCCAGCGCTCCAGCCGTACCGATCCCTGCGGGCGGCTCGACCGCCCTGCCGAACGTCCTTGCCGCGCCGGTGAAGTCGAGCCTGGTGCCCGATCCTTCCAGCCCGGTCGATCCGGGCAGCACTACGTCCGCGGCGCGGGTCGTCTCCGTCGAGGCCCAGTCCAAGGCCACTAGGAATTCGACGTTCCCGAACCAGGCGGCCGTGCGGTCGATGCCGAGCGGGTCCTCGCCGATCACGAGGGCCGCCCTTGTCGAGCCGTCCCCGAGCGCCCGGGCGAGGTCCGCATGCCCCGCTCCGGACGGTCTTCGCCCCGGCAGGAACGCCGGAGACGCTCCGGCCACCTCGAGGGCGGCGCCGTTCGGCAGTATCCTCGGCAGCAGGATGTCCGCACGCCTGCCCGACGCGTTGGCCAGCACCGCGAGCCCCGCCAGGATCTCGAGGTCGCCCCTGGCCCTGTCGCGCGCCCTGTCGGGCGTGTGGACGATCACCATGCGGGATGAACCGGCCACTGCATCCACGACGGCCCTCGCGGAGCCGGGATCGACCCCGGCCATGGCACAGACCTCCTCGAAGGTGCGCCCCAGGCTCGAGAAGAACTCCGCGCCGCCCGGGACGGATGCGACCGCCTCCTCCGTTACTGCGCCCGTTTCGGCGAGGCTGCGCACGATGCCGGCCCAGAGGACGGAGGCCGTTCCCCTTACGGGGTCGAGCACCGCGCGCGAGAGGATGCGGTCGGCGTCGTCGAGAGCCGAGTTGACCACGACCAGGCCGGCCCCCCTCTTCCGGACCGCTTCGAGGACGTCCACGGCCAGCACGGGATGGTCACCCTCGAGGCTCGTGTTGCTGCAGATCACCAGGTCGGCCTGCGCCAGGGACTCCCGGCCGGCCGTGGAGGCGGTGAACCCGAGCATCCCGTCCAGGGCCGCCGGGTCGTATGAAGAGCAGGAGGCTGCGATCGAGCCGATGTTCCCCGTCCCGAGGCCCTCCCTGGCTATCAGGGCGGCCAGGTGCATCTCCTCCACCGTGGATTCCGCCGATACGAAGACCGCCACGGCTCCGGGGCCGTACTCCGCTGCCGCCTTCCGGAGACCGGCGACGGCCTCACGGACGGCGGTGCAGGCATCGGTCCTGACCGCTTCGGCTCCGCGCCTGACGGAGGGGGCCGATATGCGCCTGCTCGAGATGAAGAGCTCGTTCGCGAAGCGCCCGGACCTGCAGAGGTAGTCGCCCGGCACGCCGGAGGAGGTGATGTAGTAGCGGGCGGGCCCGTGCGACATCACCCTCACCGCGCACTGGAGCGAGCAGACCGGGCAGCGGGTGGCCCGCTCGACGACCTCGAGGCATGCCCTTCCGGGATACGGGAGCTTGACCGTGAGTGCACCCGTGGGGCACGCATCGACGCAGTTCCCGCAGCTCACGCAGTTGGTCTCCACCAGGGGGTCGTTCATCGCGGGCCGCATCTCCGTCCGGAAGCCGCGCCCGACCAGCCCCAGGGCCGCGACGGGCAGTACCCTGGCGCATGTCCTGATGCACCGGCCGCAGAGGACGCACTTGTTGGGGTCGTAGAGGATGTGGGGGTGCCTGTCGTCCGGCCTGTGCCTGCGAACGTGCCCGGAGTAGTGCGCCACATCCGCCCCGTACTCTTCGGCTCGCAGCCTCAGATCGCAGTCGTCGTACCTCAGGCACCCGCAGGACAGGCACTTCGCCCCTTCGTGGACGACATCCTCCCATTCGAAACCGGTCGCCACCTCGCAGAAGCTGCCCTCCCTCTCCGGGACGGGCCGCATGTGGACCTCGTGGCGGGGGCTCTCGGCGATGTCGCCCAGCTCGGCCTTCCCGGGCTTGGACCACATGTCCTTGCGGACGATGAACGGGTGAGGGGGATCCCCTCCCCCGAGGTATGCATGGATCGACAGGGCGGCGGTGCGCCCGTCCGCTATCGCGTCTATCACCACGGTCGGGCCGTCGTCGGCTGCGTCGCCACCGGCGAATACGCCGTCGATGTCCGTCTTCATGGTGGAGGTGTCCACACTGACGGTGCCCCACCGGGTCGTGCCCGGGAGCCCGTCGGAGCCGGCGAGCCCCTCCAGCAGGGGCGACTGGCCGATGGCTGCCACGGCCAGATCGCATGGCAGGTCGAACTCGGAGCCCTCCATCGGCACCGGCCTCCTGCGCCCGGAGGAGTCGGGCTCGCCGAGCTTCATCCTGATGCAGCGCAGCGAGGAGAGCCTTCCGTCCACGGCTCCGATGCCCGCGGGGGCGGCGAGTTCCATGATCTCCACGCCTTCGTGCAGAGCATCCTCGATCTCCATGGGATCGGCCGGCATCTCCGCCCTGGTCCTGCGGTAGAGGAGGATCACCTTGTCGGCTCCCAGGCGCCATGCGGTCCTCGCCACGTCCATGGCGGTGTTCCCGCCGCCCACGACGACGACGGTGCCGGAGATGGCCGACCTGTCGTGGTACTTCTCGCGCAGGAACTCGATGCCCCCTACGACCCCCGCGGTCGTGAACTCTCCGTCGACCTTCATGGGATTGCTCGCCCAGGCTCCTGCCGCGACGAATACGGCGTCGTGGAGCCTCCTCAGTTCATCGAAGGGGATGTCCCTGCCGACCTTCACGCCGGTTCTGATCTCGACTCCCGCACGGGTCACGAAGTCGATCTCCCGGTCTAGGACCTCGTCGGGGAGCCGGTACTCGGGGATGCCGTACCGCACCATCCCGCCGGCCTTCTCCATCATCTCGTATACCGTCACCCGGTATCCGTGCCTGCCGAGGAACCAGGCCGCCGAGAGCCCGGCAGGGCCCCCGCCGACTATCCCGACGCTCTTCCCGTTGAGCGGTTCGCGTTCGACCGGGCCGTCATAGACTCCGGGAGCATCGGTCAGGTAGCGCTTCACCGCGTTGATTCCCACCGGGCTGTCCACGTCCGCCCTGCGGCAGACCGCCTCGCACTTGCGCACGCAGACCCTGCCGCACACGGCGGGCAGGGGGTTGCTCTCGCGGATCAGGTCGATGGCCTTCCTGGTCTCGCCCATCGAGGCGAGGGCCAGATAGCCCTGGACGTCAACCCCCGCGGGGCATCCGAGCTTGCACGGCGAGACGCAGTCGGCGTAGTGGTTGGACAGGAGGAGCTCCAGAGCCGTCTTCCGCGAGGCCCTGACACGCTCGTTGCGGGTCTCGACCTCCATCCCGTCGGTCACGCGCGTGGCGCAGGACGGGACCAGAACCGGCCTCCCCTTCACCTCGACCACGCACACGAAGCATGAACCGTACGGTTCCAGCTCCGGGGAGTGGCACAGGGTGGGGATGTCGTCCAGTCCGTGCTCGCGTACCACTTCCAGAATCGTCTGCCCCGGCCGGGCCTCGACCTCCGTCCCGTTGACGATCAGCTTGACGGTGTCCATCAGGGCCTACGCTTTCTTCACGGCGCCGAAGTTGCAGCTGGATATGCACCTGCCGCACTTCACGCACTTGTCTTTGTCGATCCTGTGCGGCTGCTTCCTCTCGCCCGAGATCGCGCCGACAGGGCAGTTCCTCGCGCAGAGAGTGCAGCCGGTGCAGAGGGCGGGATCGATCGAGAACTCCACGAGCGCCAGGCAGTTGCCCGCCGGGCAGGCGTGGCGGTCGATGTGCGCCTCGTACTCCTCCCTGAAGTACCTCATCGTGCTGAGGACAGGGTTGGGCGCGGTCTGCCCCAGCGCGCAGAGGCTCGCCTCCTTGATCCTCCTCGCCAGCTCGTCCAGCCGGCCGAGGTCTTCCGGCGTGCCCTCGCCCCTGGTGATGCGCTCGAGCACCTCCAGCATCCTGAGAGTGCCTATCCTGCAGAACGTGCACTTTCCGCAGGACTCGTTCTGGGTGAACTCGAGGAAGAACCTTGCGATCTCCACCATGCATGTGGTGTCGTCGAGCACGACCATCCCGCCCGAGCCCATGATCGCACCCGTCCTGGGGATGTTCTCGAAGTCCACCGGCGTGTCGCCGAGCGAGGCGGGGATGCACCCGCCGGAGGGTCCGCCCATCTGGACGGCCTTGAACGCCCTGCCCTGTTTGATGCCGCCGCCGATCCTGAAGACGAGGTCGTTTATGCTCATCCCCATGGGGACCTCGGCCAGGCCGCCCTTCGCCACCCTGCCTGCGAGCGCGAAGACCTTCGTCCCCCTGCTCTTCTCGGTGCCTATCGCAGCGAAGGCGGCCGACCCGTTCGCGATGATCCAGGGCACGTTGGCGTATGTCTCCACGTTGTTGTTGTTGGTGGGTCTGCGCCAGAGGCCCTTCTCCGCAGGGAACGGGGGCCTTATCCTCGGCATCCCGCGCTCGCCCTCGATCGACGCGAAGAGGGCGGTCTCCTCGCCGCACACGAAGGCCCCGGCCCCCTGCTTTATCGTGATGTCGAAGTCCATGCCGGAGCCGAGTATGTCCCGTCCCAGGTATCCGCGGCCGCGGGCGTCCGCCAGAGCCTTCTCGAGCCGCCTGATCGCAAGCGGATACTCTGCGCGGCAGTAGACGTAGCCGATCGACGTCCCGATCGCCCTGGCGGCGATCATCATGCCCTCGAGCACCGAATGGGGGTCGCTCTCGAGCACCGACCTGTCCATGAACGCCCCGGGGTCGCCCTCGTCGGCGTTGCAGACCAGGTATTTGACGTCACCAGGGTTCGCCGCGGCGAGGGACCACTTGAGCCCGGTCGGGAACCCTCCGCCCCCCCTGCCCCTGAGCCCCGAGTCCTTGATCTCCTGGATGATCGATCCGGGCGTCATCTCGAAGAGCGCTCTCCGAAGGGCGGCATAGCCGCCGGTCGCCTCGTACTCCGCGATGGACTCGGGATCGATGATCCCGCAGTTGCGCAGGACGATCCTCTTCTGGAGCGAGAGGAAGTCCTTCTCCGTACCGGCGTCGTCGACCCCCGGTCCCCTGGAGTGGATCACCCACTCGGAGACGACCTCGCCGCCCTGGACGTGGCGCCTCCAGATCTCGACGGCCCTCTCCGGGGTCACCTCTCCGTAGACGAAGCACCTGTCGCCGTCGCGCACCTCGACCAGCGGCTCCCTGAAGCACATCCCGATGCAGCCCGAGATGGACAGCCCGCAGTCGGAGCCTTCGGCGAGCGGCTTCAGCGCGTCGTACGCAGCCTGCGCCCCCGCGGAGAGCCCGCAGGTTCCCATTCCGACGATGATCCTCTTCAATTCTCCACCCCGCATCCGGTGGCGGCCGATCCGTTCCCTTCGGCGTCGCGGCGGCGGCGGAAATCCTTCAGGATCTTCCTCACCGCGGCCGGGGTGAGCCTTCCGAACGTCTCGTCGTTGATCATCATCACCGGCGCGAGGGAGCAGCACCCGAGGCAGGCCACCGTGGTGAGGGTGAAGAGGCTCTCGGCGTCGGTCTCGCCTATCTCTATGGAGAGCTCGTCCCTGATCGCGTCGAGGAGCTGCCGTGAAGCAGAGACGTGACATGCCGTCCCGTCGCAGATCCTGATCACATACCGGCCCATCGGCTGCAGCCTGAACTGGCTGTAGAAGGTGATGACCCCGTAGATGCCTGCCTCGGGCACCCCCGTCACGGAGGAGATGTGCCTTATCGCCCCCCTCGGGATGTACCCGAAGTGCTCCTGGGCTGACTGGAGCAGCGGGATCAGCTCGCCCGGGGCGCCGTCGTATCTCCAGAGCCTGTAGTTGAACGATTCCTGGGCCATAGGTGCTCCCGGGCTCCTTTACTCGTCTACGAGTCGGATGACTCTGGCCTCGCGCACCCTGAGAACGCCGTCGATCTGGCTCAGCTTCTCGACGATCCTCGGAGTCCTGCCCACGGCCCCCTGCCCCGTGATCATCCCGACGAGCCTCCTGCCGTCGTCCGTCACGTCGCAGAAGATCACCTCGTCGATGAAGAAGACCGTGGTGAAGATCTTCTGGATCGAGCCCGGGTCTATGTCCGCGATGATGTAGCTCGTGGTCCCGGGCTGCCTCCTGGCCTCGGTCCCGGTCTGGACCTTCACGGTCCTGCGGTAGGATTCGATGAACTCGCTGACGTCCCTGTCCAGCCTGGGCCTCTCGACGGGCGAGACGGAGACGACTTCCACGCCCCGCACCGCGCCCACCCGGGAGAAGATCGCCCTGATGCCCTCGGGGGAGGAGGCCTGCCCGAGGAGGATGATGTCCACGTCACCCCGCACCGCGTCGCAGGACTGCACTCCCTCCAGGGACCTCAGGTCGTTGAAGATCTCCATGCTCCTCTCGGGCTCGGTGATCCTCACCGTCAGATAGGCGCTCACGGACTCCCTGACGACCGGTTCGCCCTTGTCCGCCGACGCCTCCGGCGCCCCGGTGGCGGCCCCCGGCGACAGCGACTCCAGCGCCCGGACCAGGTCGTCGATCTCGAATGGCTTGTCCAGATAGGCCGTGTTGGCCTCCGAGAGGGCGGTGTACTTCAGCCTGTCGTCGCCGAAGGCCGTGATCACGAGCACCGGCAGGTCCGGGTACTGGTTCTTGATGACCTTGAGGATCTTCATACCGTCGATGTCGGGCATGAATATGTCCGTGACGAGGAAGTCGTATCCCTCGCCGGCGGTGCCCGCCCTGTTCAGCTCGTGTATGGCGGAGATGCCGTCGGGGCAGGCGGTGGCGCCGTACCCCTCCTGGGTCAGACCCACAGTCAGGTTGCGCCTTATCTCGGCTTCGTCGTCGATTATCAGCACCCTGCCCTTCAACTCTGGCCCCCCTCCGCTCCGGTTATCTCTTCCAGCCCCTCCCACCTTCCGGTGGAGAGGTATGCATGCATCGCCCGCGCGGCTATTCGGCCCTGCCCCATCGCGAGGATCACGGTGGCGGCACCGAGGACGATGTCGCCACCGGCGAAGACCCCCCTGACGGAAGTCTGCCCGGTCGCCTCGTTCACCACTATCCCGCCCCACCGTGTGGTCTCGATCTCCGGGAACGACGACGGGACGAGCGGGTTCGGGCTGTTCCCGATGGCCACCAGCACCTCGTCGGCCTCCTGCACGAATTCCGATCCTTCGATCGGGATGGATCTGCGGCGCCCGGACGAGTCCGGCTCGCCCAGGGTCATGCGCACGATCCTGACGCCCTCGACCCAGCCCCCCCGCCCTCCGGTTATCTCGACCGGGTTCTCGAGGAGGTGGAACTCGACGCCCTCCTCCCGGGCGTGATGGACCTCCTCGCGGCGGGCGGGCATCTCCGCCTCCGATCTCCTGTACACGACGAGGGATCGTTCGGCGCCCATCCTGAGGGCGGTCCGGGCGCAGTCCATCGCCACGTTGCCCCCCCCGACGGTCACCACGGTCCTCCCCCTCTGGATGGGGGTGTCCGCTGCAGGGAAGTCATAAGCCTTCATCAGGTTGGCCCGGGTCAGGTACTCGTTGGCCGAATAGACCCCCAGGAGGTTCTCTCCGGGGATCCCCTGGAACTTCGGGAGCCCTGCGCCCGACCCGATGAACACGGCGTCGTACTCGCGCACCAGCTCGTCCACGGGGCGGGTCCTGCCCGCGATCGTGTCGAGCCTGAACTCGACCCCGAGATTCCCGAGCAGCTCCACCTCGCGCCTCACGATGGCCTTGGGGAGCCTGAACTCGGGGATGCCGTAGACGAGGACGCCTCCGGCCTGGTGAAGGGCCTCGAACACGGTGACGGAATGCCCGAGGAGGATGAGGTCGCCCGCCACGGTGAGCCCGGCCGGGCCGCTCCCGATCACGGCGACCCTCCTGCCGGTGGGGGGAGCCTTCACGGAGGCCTGTGCCGCCCCGGTCTCCCTCTCCCAGTCCGCGAGGAAGCGCTCTATCCTGCCTATGCTCACTGACTTCCCGGGATCGTGGTGGAACTTGCCCACCGTGCAGGCGAGCTGGCACTGCTGCTCCTGCGGACAGACCCTGCCGCAGACCGCGGGGAGCGCGTTCCTCCTCCTGATGATCCCGATGCCTGACGCGAAATCGCCCCTCTCCACGGCCTCGAGGAAACCCGGGATGTCCACTCCCACGGGGCAGCCCTCGGTGCAGAACGCCTTCCTGCACTGCAGGCAGCGCCTCGCCTCGACCACGGCCGCCTCCGGGGTGAAGCCGAGGGGGACCTCGCGCAGGTTCCCGATCCTCTCCGACGGAGCCTGCTCGGGCATGGGCTGGGGCGGTATCGCCAGCCTATCCTTCGCTTCCATGTCCCCCCGATCCGGTGAGCATGCACCCGCCCTCGAAATGCTCCATGGCGGAGCGCTCCTGGTCCCTGTACGCGGACAGCCGCCTCATCAGCTCGTCGAAGTCCACCTGGTGTCCGTCGAACTCCGGGCCGTCGACGCAGGCGAACCGCGTCCTGCCGCCGACCGTAACCCGGCAGCATCCGCACATCCCGGTGCCGTCGATCATTATCGGGTTCAGGCTGACGGTGGTCGGTATGCCGAGCTCCCTGGTGACGGCGCTCGCGAACTTCATCATCACGGGGGGGCCGATGACGAACGCATGGTCCACGGCCGGCACGCGCCCCGCGACGATCCTGATCCCGTCGGTGGCCAGCCCCTTCGTGCCCCTGGAGCCGTCGTCGGTCATCACCAGCACCTCGTCGCTGACCTTCCCCATCTCCTCCACCATCACCAGCAGGCCTGCAGTCCGGGCGCACAGCACGGTCAGGACCCTGTTGCCGGCCTCGTGAAGCGCCTGCGTGATGGGATGGAGAGGTGCCGTGCCGATGCCGCCGCCGCAGCAGATCACGGTCCCGAACCGCTCGATGTGCGTCGGCGTGCCCAGGGGGCCTGCGATGTCCTGCAGGCTCGAACCCTCCTCGAGCATCGCCATCTGCCGGGTGGATTTGCCCACGGACTGCACGACGAGGCTCAAGGTCCCGGCTTCGGGATCGGCATCGGCTATCGTGAGCGGGATCCGCTCGCCCTGGCCCGCGATCCTAACTATCACGAACTGGCCGGGTTTGCGACGCCTCGCGATATCGGGCGCGAACACCCAGTACATCGTCACATCCGGACCGAGTGGCTTCTTTGATACGATCCTGCCGGGTTCCACTGACACCTCCGGAGATTCTCCGACCTTTTCCTCAGCGCGGCTTGAGCACCAGCCCCCGCCCGCTCCTTCCGTCTATCATGACGGTCAGGGGATTCTCGAGCCTGACATGCCTCACCGATGCGGTCTCCCCTGCCGCGGGCAGGGACAGCAGCCACTGCCAGTCCATCAGCTCCGTCGAATCGGAGTGCGACACCGTGAAGTATCCTATCCGCAGCGAAGTCATGTTCTGGAAGAAGTGCGACCCCTGCGACGGATCTACATTCATCCCGGGAAGCGTGACTTCGATTATCGCCTTCACCCCGCTTATCTGGCTCCAGTTCACGGGGACGCCCAGCCACGGATCGGAGGAACCCCAGCGGCCCGGACCCGCGAGCAGGTACGGCCTGCCCTCCCGGGCGAGGACGGTGTTGAACGAGTCGATCTCCCTCGCGATCATCTTCGTGTTCGCAGCCTGGAAGCTGTCCGGCTTCACGAACACGATGTCGGCGATGTCGCTCCGGGTTCCGTTCCCCAGTACGCGCCCGCTCGAGCAGAGCGCTCCTCCGGTGTCCACTCCGTCGAGATCGACCGTGACGAGCTCGTCGCCCGCGACCATCGGCCTTATCTGAAGGAGCGAGAACTCGGCGGGAAGAGCCGTCCTCCCGGACAGGACGCCCGCGAACTCTATCTCGACCGGGCAGTTCATGGCCCTGCGCCCTATCTCGAGGACCGAGTCCGATATCTCCGCGAGAGGGAAGACTCGGTTCTTGAGCACGTGGGCGAAGTCCACCACCCTCGCACCGGACCTCGCTATCCCGTCATAGACCCTGTCGTCCTCGGGCGAGTAGGTCGAGGCGAGCCAGTCCAGTATGCCGTCCCTCTCGGCATCCTCGAGGCCGAGCCTCAGGAGGTACTGGTCCTCCTCCTCGTCCATCCCCGCTCCTGCGCCGCTGCTCATGTCGAGCGCCCACAGAGTCCTCTGAGAGAGGGAGAGCATGTCGCGGACCCCGGTGAACTGGGGCAGGATGCCGGGATGCTTCGGTGAGAACCTGAGCGATACTCCGCCATCGACTATCGTCTTCCCCAGGCCGACGGCCGCGTTGACCACGCCGTCCTCGGGTTTCGCGCCGCCTGCGGGATAGTAGTCGTACGACCGCCCGACGCCCGAGAAGTGCGGATAGTATCTCTCTCCGTGAATCCGGCCGACGACGGGCTGTATGAGGACGGCCATCTTCTCCTCCTCGGGCCTGTGGTTCGTCGACTGGATGTAGGCCCTCGCCTGACGCAGGTAGGTCGAGGAGTAGACCAGCTTGATGGCCGATGTGAAGGCCCTGAACCTCTCGTCGAAGGACGGGTTGCCGTTGGGCAGCATCTTCGTGGCGTAGATCCCGGCGAAGGGCTGGTACAATGCATCCTCGAGGAGGCTGGAGGACCTGACCGCCAGGGGCGCGCGCACCTCGCCGAGGAAGTCCCTGAGGTCGCCGAGGACCGTCGGCGGCAGATCGGCCCTCTGGAACCTGCCTGCGATCGAGAGGTCCCTCGTCTCGGACAGGACGGGCTCCAGCAGGTCGTTCTGCTCCATGAACTCGTCGAACACCTCCGTGGTCAGCACCAGCGTCCTGGGGATCGACACCGAGACGCCGGGGAAGGCGTCCGGGCTTAGGCTGCCTGTGAGCACCCGGTCGATGAAGGCCAGCCCGCGACCTTTTCCGCCGATGGACCCGGAACCGATCCTGCTGAACTGGGCGTAATCCTCGTAGAAGGACCTGCTGTAGGGCGGTATGCTGCCCCTGTGGCTCTCCTTCCGCCATTTCCGGG
This sequence comes from Candidatus Fermentibacter sp., assembly GCA_030373045.1. NCBI lineage: Bacteria > Pseudomonadati > Candidatus Fermentibacterota > Candidatus Fermentibacteria > Candidatus Fermentibacterales > Candidatus Fermentibacteraceae > Candidatus Fermentibacter > Candidatus Fermentibacter sp. Next base: position 11,739 of record JAUCPW010000002.1, on the reverse strand, counting down.
CTTCATCCGAGATGCGGCCCCTCAGGCCGGCATCGTCCTCGCCGTCCCTCCGCGCGACCGAATGCAGCCTCCGGGCCAGGTCCAGCTCTGCGTGGACCATCAGCCAGCGGCGCACGGCACCCTTCTCGCAGGCCGCGGCCACCGCAGGGGCGGGTGAGCGGTCGAGCGCCAGGAAGAACGAGTCGAGCGTCTCTATCCTGTCTATCCGGCCCGTTTCGGGATCCTCCAGAGAGAGCGGGCCGAATCCGAACCTGTCCGTCAGCTCCTTGCGGATGGTCTTCATCAGCGTCGGGGAGGACTTGTGGACGAACGAGGCACCGAGCGCACATGCGCTGGCTCCGTCGGTGTCCTCGGAGGTCTGGAGGAGGACGGGCATGTGGGGGTGGTCCCTCCGTATCCGCTCGATCAGCCTCAGCCCGGCCTCCCGGTCGTCCTCCCCGCTGCACGGGAAGGACTGGTCCGTGATCACGCCCAGCATCACCTCGCCGTACTTCTCCAGGTACTCCTCCGCCTGTTCGCGGCTGGTGGCGAGGAGCACCTTCGGCCTGGCCCTCCCGCGCACGGCGAGCTGCGCCGGAGAGAGGGCCTTCGACGAGAGGATCTCTTCCTGGAGGGTGGAGATCATCACGTGGATCTCGTGCAGGTAGCGGGAGTAGAAGAAGACCGAATCCTCGACCACCATGAGCGCCGGGACGCCCAGCTCACCGCAGTCTGCAGGGGCGTTGCGGCAATCCTCGGCCATACGGATCATTCCCTGGAGCAGGTTGCCGTCGCCCAGCCAGACGAAGATCGCATCCACGGCTCCGGGGTCGGACATGGCCACCAGGCGTGGCAGCTCCGGAGTGTTGTATGCGAGGACCATGACGGGCATCCCGGGCGCGATCCCGTGGACGCGGCGGCCGAACGTGAACGGGTCCATGTCGCCCAGGCGCATCAGGGTGACGACGAGGTCGTATCGGCCGGATGTCAGTTCGGCGAGCGCGTTCTCCCCGCCGCTGATCTGCATCAGCCTCGGGGCGGAGCCGTTGGAACGGGCCAGGAGATCGCCCAGCCGGCCGTCCTCTTCGAGGATGAAATAGTCGTAGAGGCTCGAAACGAAGAGGATCCTCGAGATGGCGAAGCGGGAGAGACTCTCGTAGCCGAGGGCGGCGGGCGTGTCGAGGGTGATCCTGTCGAAGGCTCCCTGCCTGCCCGGCTCGCTCAAACGGGACCTCCCGAGCTGCATGAGACGAGGTCTGCGATGCCGCGGAAACGATCCCGCAGAATAAGCTCCGGCCGCCCTCCGGTCAAGCCCGAAACTCCTTTGGAATGGGCGTTTACGGTCCTTGACGCCGGGTGCGGTTACGGCTAGTCTTGGGCCTTCGATGGTGCCCGAGCGGTAACACCCATCGAGAGGAGACGCGATGCTTCCAGAGCTGGAGAGGGTTTACCAGTCCGTTCTGAAGCGCGATCCCAACCAGCCGGAGTTCCATCAGGCCGTGATGGAGGTGCTGGAATCCCTGGGACCCGTCATCGAGAAGCATCCCGAGTTCCGCAAGGCCAAGGTGGTCGACAGACTCGTCGAACCCGAGCGCGTGATCATGTTCCGCGTCGCATGGGAGCGTGACAACGGCGATGTGGAAGTCAACCGCGGCTTCCGCATCCAGGCCAACAGCGCCATAGGCCCCTACAAGGGCGGCCTCCGGTTCCATCCCTCGGTCAACCTGGGCATCCTCAAGTTCCTCGCCTTCGAGCAGATCTTCAAGAACTCGCTCACCGGCATACCCATGGGCGGGGGCAAGGGCGGTTCGGACTTCGACCCGAAGGGCAAGACCGATGCCGAGGTCGAGCGCTTCTGCCGCGCCTTCATGACCGAGCTGTTCCGCTACATCGGCCCCAACACGGACGTGCCGGCCGGCGACATCGGCGTCGGCGGGCGCGAGATCGGCTTCCTGTTCGGGACCTGGAAGAAGATCACCGGCACCTGGAACGGCGTGCTCACCGGCAAGGGACTGCCCTACGGCGGCAGCCTGGTGAGACCGGAAGCCACCGGATACGGCACCGTCTACTTCGCGGCGGAGATGCTCAAGACCCGCAACATGACCATGGAGGGCAAGACCTGCCTCGTGTCGGGCTCTGGCAACGTCGCCCAGTACGCAGTCCAGAAGATCAATCAGCTCGGAGGGAAGGTGGTCACCCTCTCCGACTCCACGGGCTACGTCTACGACGAGGCGGGGATCACGGCCGACAAGATGAAGTACGTCATGGACCTCAAGAACGTCAGGCGCGGCCGCATGAGCGAGTACGCCGAGGAGTTCCCCGGAGTGGTCTACAAGGAAGTCGATCCGGCGCTCGACCATAACCCGCTCTGGGCTCACAAGGCGGACTGCGCCTTCCCGTGCGCGACCCAGAACGAGATCAATGCCAGGGATGCGGCCAACCTCGTGAACAACGGGATCACAGTCGTATCGGAAGGCGCGAACATGCCGACGGTCCCGGAGGGCGTCGAGCTGTTCCTGCAGAAGAAGATCCTGTACGGCCCCGGCAAGGCCGCCAACGCGGGCGGAGTCTCCACCAGCGGGCTCGAGATGGCTCAGAACGCCTGCTTCTCGAGCTGGTCGCGCGAGGAGGTCGACAGGAAACTGCAGAGCATCATGGCGGGCATCCACGCCCAGGCCTACGCCGCATCCGAGACCTACGGCGAAAAGGGCAACTACGTGCTCGGCGCCAACGCCGCCGGATTCATGAAGGTCGCGAACGCCATGCTGGCGCAGGGCGTTCTCTAGAACTCGATCGCCACATCCCGGAGGGGCGGCCCCGCGGCCGCCCCTTTCATTCGGGGCAGCCGGTGTCCGGTGTCCGGTTTCAGGGAGCCGGGGACCGCTAAGCCGGGGTCAGACCCCGGTCGGGCATGCTTTCGAGTACCATTTTCGACAGAATAAAACCCAGCTAGCCGAAAATGATCGTTTATCGATCAGTCCCCCGCATAAACAGCCGTGATGGTTCCCGGATATCGCGGTTTGTTAACGCAAAAGTAGCCAGACCCCGGGTGGAAAGCCGGAATAATGCGGTTGGGTTGAGTTCTGCGACATCGGTGTCGGCAGAACTGGAGAATATCCGCCGGATCAACGATAAATCGCCTATATTCGTGGTTCGTCAACGCAGGAGTAGCCTGACCCCGTCAGAGGAGCCGCTTGATCTGGGCGAAGGTGCGGGATTCGAGGGACGAAGGGTCGAGAACGACCTCGAAGTCGTCCGCCGAGACGCCGGGTACGACCTCTTCAGGATCGCGGAGCATCGCGAAGCCGGACAGCCCCGGCCCGAGGGCGTGGACCGCGTCGGTCGCCGTCCCTGCCAGGCTGCCATCGCAGTATAGCGTGAGCACGACATCCGTAGACCCTTCGAGGGTCATCTCCAGGTCGACCCATTCCCCCTGCGACACGAAGGGCCCGAACCCGGACCAGAGGACCTCGAAGTCCCCCGAGGCGTTCACGTAGGCCAGGAATGCGGTTGTGACCGGCTGCATGACGGTGACCAGGCCGCCGGCATAGGTCTCCCCCGAGGTCACCATCCTGGCCAGCACGCAGCAGTACGCGCCGTCCCCGTCCGGGCTGAAGGACATCCCCACCGAGCCGTCATCCCAGTCACCGGCTGCCGTGCAGACATAGCCGACGGCCAGCGAATCCTCGAAGGCCGCCTCGAGGACCTGGCCGCCTCCCAGGGAGGCCACCCAAGCGTGCCCGCCATATTCGGACCTTAGCCAGTCGCCCGAGGCTTCGGGGTCCTGACCGGGCGTGTAGGACTCGAAATCGTCGGAGAAATCGGCCGCCGCAGAGGCTGCCAGGAGAACCAGCGGAAGAAGCCTGAAAACCATCGATCCCTCCAATCGCGCGACGGAGCCGGATCGCCCGGCCCGGGTCCGCACGGGCAGAGACAGGAAAAACCCCACTGGAGTTACACACGGCCCTGCGGCCGGTGTCCTTCGAGCCTGACCAGCGCCCGGGCCTTGCCGCCCACGGGCAAGGCCCGGAGCAGGGGAGCGAGACAGGGCCGGCTCGAATAGGTCTCCCAGCGCTCGAGGACCATGCCCGAGCTGCGCAGGAGGAACTCGAACGAGCCGCGGCAGTACTCGCAGCAGTGCCCCGGCACGTACCCAGGGCGGTACCTCTTCCGATGGAGCCCGAGCCTCCCCACGAGCCTCCTCCACCCGGCGTCCAGGCTGTCGATGTTGGGGAATTCCAGCAGGGCGCGCCCGTCTTCGGCAAGCAGCGAGCCCAGGGCCTCCATCGCGGCGACGGGATCCGGGATGTGCTCCAGCACATGCCTCAGCACGACGAGATCGTACTTCCCAGGCAGGGACGGCATCGCGCCCGGGAACAACCCGGCATGAACGGGCAGGCCCGTCCTTCGCGAGACCTGCCCGGCGGCTTCGTGCGAGATCTCTACGCCCTCGGCCCGCCAGCCGTCCCCGGCCGCCAGATGGATGAGCCTGCCGTTGCCGCAGCCGATGTCCAGGAGGGAGCCCTTCTTCGGGACGGCCTGCCGGATGAAGGCCCAGGAGGCTGTCTGGGAGGTGTTGGCGGCCCCCTCCCCCGACAGCGGGTCGGGCAGGCTCCTGGAGTACTTGCCCTGATCGAGCCCTCCCGCGGGGTCGTACCAGACCAGCCTGCAGGAGAGGCATCTGCGGAACTCGAACTGCCCCCCGTCGCCCTGCCGGTACGATGTCCGGGACTCCGTCCCGCCGCAGAGGGGACAGCGCGGGACGGACCCGGGAGCCTCGCGGGACGCCTCCTCCCCCATCCCGCTCGACCGTGCCCGGCGCCTCATCGAACCGGCTCCGCCGCGGTCAGCCGCGGACGATGTAGCCGATGGCGCGGTCGGAGTCCCCGTCCATGGCTACCGATGCGGTGGCGCCCTGCTTCTCGCGCCCGACCCTGATGACCCTGATCACGTCCTCCAGGTGCTCCGATCCCGGCACGAGCTTCCTGAGCTGGTTGTGAGAGAGCCTGAAGAAGTCGTGGTTGAACACTATCCCCGGATCGTCGGGGTAGAGCGGCAGGTACTTGATGTCCGCCTCCACGAGATCCTGGAAGAAGTGGGTCCCGAACGAGAGGTCGGGCACGTAGCCCCTCTTGGTCTTCGCTATCTCTATCAGCATCGACGTGTTGTTGATGTCGCTGTACCCGACGTGCACTCCCAGCTTGATGTCCCCCCTGCTGCCCCAGCGCCCGGGACCCATCAGGATGAAGCGCTTGGAAGGCAGCTTCTGATTGAGCCTCCCCACGATCCTGCCGCAGTCGTACAGGGCCTCCATGCTGGGGATGTCGTCATATCCGTCCGGATCCACGTACACTATGTACTCGATCCCGCTGACCATGCCGCTCGTGATGAACTTCTCGGCGGTGAAGAGCACGTCCGCCCCGTCGAGGTCCCTGGGCAGCACCACGTCCTGCCTGCCCTTGCTGTGGCTCTGGGGACGGCACTGGAGGAGGCAGGGAGTCTGGATGTCGCCCTCATAGGCGAACTCGATGTCGACCGGGAACCCGAGCTCCCGTTCGAGGATCTCGAGAATGGCCTTCATCTGCGGCACGAACGGGCTCTGCGACAGCAGCCTCTGGAACGTCACGACGGGGTACTGCTCGTCGAGGTTGAGCATCGTCCCGACCGGCGGGACGAGGTTGCCGTCGCCGTAGAGGGAGATGATGTAGGAGAGGGCGGGATAGTCCCTGTAGTGCTCCCGCACCAGCCTGTCGAAGCCCATGGTCTCGAAGCGCCTCGTGCTCAGGTTCACGAGATCGACGCTCTTCTGTGCGTACCTCACTATGTCCTCGGGGGTGAGGTTCACCTTCAGCCCCGGCTGGCCGGGGCTGACGAGGACGGGATAGTCCTCGCCGATCCTGTCCACGGCCCTGGTCCCCAGCCCGGTCACGAGCCTGATGACTCCGTCGTCCCTCCGGATCCTCGGGGACCACCTGAACTCGTTCCTGCTGAACGCCACGCCCGAGTATGCGGGGAAGTAGTAGTCGCCCACCCTGGTCCCGACGACCTCCTGGATGAGTATCCCCATCTCCTCGTGGAAGTCCAGGAGCCCCCTCTCCCTTCTGTACTCGATGGGGTCCGGGGCGAAGACGCTGGCGTATACTTCGACCAGTGCGTCGGCCACCGCCTCCAGCCTCTCCTTCTTCGTGCCCTGGTTCGCTACGAAGAGGCTCTTGTACTTGCCGGCGAAGGCCGATCCGGCGCTGTCTTCGAGCAGACTCGACGATCTCACGATCAGGGGCGCTTCGCCGAAGTCGTCCAGCATCATCGAAAGGCCGTTCATGATGTCGGCCGGGAGGAACGAGTTCTTGAAGATCTGCCTGAGGTACATGAACTCCTGGCGGATCTCGGACGGATCGCTGTACTTGATCGAGAGCAGCTCCTCCAGCGCGTTGTGGTGGACGAACTCGAGGATTCCGTCGGAGACGACGTACCAGGTCTTGGGGGTCCTGAGGTTCCGCAGCACCACGCTCTCGTTCTTGGCGGCCTGAAGGATCCTGTCCGCCCTGAACAGGCCGGCCGACTTGCCGCCCAGCTTGCCGTTGCCCGAGGCCGGTCCGATCGTGTGCCTGAGCATGTTCGAGAAGTCGGAGATCGTGACGTGCTTCTTCACGTCGTCGATGTAGTCCAGGTCGTCTGTGAAGAACCTGCGGATGAGGGCCACCCTGATGCCGATCCTGTCCTCAGGGGCCAGGTTCTTCTGCTGTTCCGGCAGCTTGCTGAACCTCTCCACCGCCTCGGAGATCTGGGCCAGGGGGATGTCGCGCTTCTCAGCCGCCGATGTCAGGAAACGTGTGTTCTCCAGCCTGAACCAGTTGAGCAGCATGCTGTTGATCTCCTCGGCCGACAGCTCGGCCTCGGCGATCTTGAAGACCTCGTCGATGAAGTTCTCGAGCGCTTCGTAGTCGATGCGGGGCAGGGCCTGGTTCTCCTCGAGGGAGTCGCCGAGCCCTGAGCCGTCGCCGTGGCTTAGGAGCCGCTGCATCACGTCGCCTATGCGGGTCACGCCGCGCTTGAAGAGATAGTTCATCATCTTGCGGCCCAGGCGGTTCACCAGCAGCGGATTGGTCTCCCAGAGCAGATCGACTATGACCTTCCACTCGGGCTTCGGAATGGCCTCTCCGGTCTCACTGTCCTGTGCTTCTGCCGTCATGGAGCCTCCCTGGGACGACCCGGGCGGATCGCCTTCAGTATCCCATCACGAGGATCGTCTTGTTCGTCGTGGAAGCGGCCATCACATGCTGGCTGTCAGGAGAGAATGCCAGGTCGGCCGTCCCGCCCCATGCGGCCGAGGACCAATCCAGCTCCCCCGAGGATGCGGCCACGTGGAGCCCCAGCGAGGGATCGCCCCCTGCATAGAAGTAGAGACCGTCAGGAGTGGCGGCGCCTTCCGCAGGAAATCCCGGGAAGGTGACGAGCAGTTCTGCCGAGAGATCACCGGGATCGAGCACCCAGAGCATGTTCGTCCCCTGGACGGAGGCTCCCGGCCTGCCCGCTCCGGCGTCGAAGAGATCCACGACGGCGCCCATGGTGCCGACCGTGAGTTCGACCGCTCCCGTGACGGCATCCAGCCTGGCCAGGCTGTCTGCGAATCCCAGGAAGAGGTCGCCGCCGAGGACGATGGCCGACAGAGGTGCGCCGACCGGGACTTCAACGGTCCTCCTGAAGGAGAGATCGCGGCCGGCCTGCAGCATCGACCCGTCGGCGAGCACAGCCAGCACTCCGTCACCGGAGGTTTCGACGAACAGGACCACCGATCCGGCGTCCGTCCAGGACTGCTCCGAGCCGGGGCCGGCCACCAGGAGAGATTCACCGGAGGCGGCGCAGACCGTGTGCGTCCCCCGGAAGAAGGCCGCATCGGTCAGAGGGGCCCCGGTCGGGATGAACGCGGCGGGCTCTCCCAGTTCGGCCGTCAGGAGCCCCCCTTCGCAGGCGCAGGTCAGATACAGGCCGTCCGACGAGAACGAACACGCGCGCGGGATGCCGATCGAATCGGTCATATAGGAGCAGTCGTATTCGATCGGATATCCGGGGCCCGAACCCTCCGGGTCGAGGACACAGGAGCATCCCAGCATCACGATCGAGCAGAGTCCCTGCAGGCCTCCAGTGCGAACCCGTCCCGTCCGCCCGGGCTTCAGTGGAGCCTCTCCCGCCAGGGATGCCCGCCCTGCCAGCCCGACTGGTACTCGTAGTCGACGAAGCATATCAGCAGGTCGGCCTGGTATTCGTAGTCCGCGTAGAAGATCGAGACATCGGCCTGGTACTCGTAGTCCTCGAAGAACCAGACCGAGTCGCTGTCGTCGGCCTGGTAGCCGTAGTCGCAGACATATACGCAGAGGTCGGCCTGATACTCGTAATCGACCACGAATACCGAGAGGTCGGCCTGGTACTCGTAGTCGGTCACGAAGACCGATCCGGCAGCCGCCGGCAGGCACGAGGCGGCCATCAGCATCAGAACGGTCCGCATGGCTTCACCTCCGAAGGTTATCCCGACTGCATCCTGCCTGGCCGTTCCCCGTCACCCTTCCCCGGGCTCTCCGAACGGCATCACGTAGAGCACCTCGACTCCGCTGTCCAGCATGAGGACCCCGGCCGCGAGGGAGTCGTCGAAGGCTCCGACGGCCACTGTCCCGAGGCCGAGGGCTTCGCACATGAGATAGACGTTCTGCGACGAATGCCCGGCCTCGAGGGTCGCATACCGCGCGGCCCTCCCGCCGTATCGCGCGGCCGTCACCGAAGTCCGGGCGCAGATGACCACGGATGCCGGGGCGGAGGCCACCCAGGGCTGCCCGAGGCAGGCCTCCGAGAGAGCGCTCCTGAGATCCCCCTCCGCCAGCGGTTCCAGTGCGCCGTCCAGGGGCAGGTACCTGTAGAGTGCGGGGTCGATGCCGTCGACGGCACCGGCCACGAGGTACACCTCGAGGGGATAGAGGGCTCCGGCCGATGGAACGGTGCGCCGGCCGTCCGGAACGAGGCCGCACGCGGCCCACAGCAGTGCCGAGGCCTCTTCGAGGGTCGCGGGCCGGCTCCCGAAGAGGCGGATGGATTCACGGCCGCAGAGGAGTCCGCCCAGCGCCTCCGCTCCGGGTGGCAATTCCGCAGGCATGGACGGAAGCCCGACCGCCCCGCCGGAACCCGCTCCACATGCCGAGAGCGCAAGAACAGCCGCGACAATGCGAAGTGACATGTCCCCGCCATGTCCGCAGGCTCGAAGCCGGACCTCCCGGACGCCGGTCAGCGGACCGTGACAGCGTGAATCTCGACATGCCCGGCGGGGAAAGCAAGCCGGCGGGAGCCGGAGCCGGATTCCTGATCTAGTAGAGCAGCATGATCCTGTCGGGCCTGTTGCGGTCCACCTTGACGGAGATCACCGAGCCCGCCTTCAGCTCCACGAGCCTGCTCAGCGGGATCGTCTCCTTGTGGACGACCACCCTCTCGGGGTTGTACCCGTCGTTCACCTTCAGGGACAGCTTCATCACGGGCATGTCGTTGATGGTAGTGCCGGTCTCGTTCATGGCGAGCACCGTGGCCGTGCCGTCCAGCCCGTTCTGGAGGAAGTCGATCCTCCGCTTGTTGATGAAGTGGAAGACGACGAATACGATGACATTGACCAGGATGAAGAAGCCGCCCATCGCACGGAGGAAGATGTCGAGGGGATATCCGTCGTCGGTGAGCGCCTCCGGGCTCACGAGGAAGCTCGCGATGAGCATCCCGAGGCCCGGGAGCATCATGAACAGCATGGGCCCCTTGTTCATCGTCCACAGCAGCGGCCCCCTGCCGCCGCCTGTTCCGGAGGTTCCGTCCATGCCCAGCCCCCCTTCCGGGATCAGACCGATCCGTTCCTTTCGGCATCGAGCACTTTCCTGGCATCCGGGACCATCGCGAGGAAGTCCGATATCTTCCGACAGCCGGGATACTCGTCGCATCTGCCGCAGTTGGCCACCTGGCGCCCGATCCCGCACGCCCTGATCCCGCATTCGAAGCAGTGCGGCGTATGGATGCCGCCCGCTGCCGTGCAGCCGTCGCAGTCGACGTGTTCGGGCCTCACGTCCGCCCCGTGCATCGCCGACCACTCGGCGGCGGTCCTGCGCCTCAGATCGTCGTCACCGGTCCTCCGGGCGACGAGGGCGGGGCACTCCGAACACACGAGGCCGCAGTAGGAAATCATCCTGTCCATGTCCTCTCCCTCCATCCCCGGGCCGCTCCCGCTCCCGGACATACCTACCAGCGACTTCCTCTTCCATCTGCCCGAAGCGTAGTACAGGCCGGTGAAGACGCATCCGACCGTCCAGCCGGCGGGTACCGACCACCAGATGCCGTCCACACCCATGCGCGACGAGAACCACACCGCGCAGGGCACGCGTACCAGCCACAGGGCCAGGATGGTGGAGTACATGGGTATCATGGCCTCCCCCGCCCCCCGGAAGACCCCGTTCATCAGGAACAGTATCCCGAAGAGGGAATATGACATGCCGATGACCAGGAGATACCTCTCGCCGACCGATACCACTCCCGGATCCTGGTTGAAGAGCGATATCAGGTCGCCGCTGGACAGGATCACGGCGAGGCCGATGACGCCCGAGATCGCGAGGCTGACGCGGAGCCCCGCCCTGAGCCCGTTCCTCACCCTGTCGACCCGTCCGGCCCCTATGTTCTGACCCGTGAAGGTGGTTACCGCCTGGCTGAGACTCATCGCCGGCATCATGGCGAAGGAGTCGAGGCGGCTGGCCGCCGAGAAGCCCGCCACTGCATCGGTCCCGAAGCCGTTCACCAGCCTCATCAGGATCATGTGCCCGAAGGCGACGAGACCCTGCTGGAGGCCGCTGGGCAGCCCGATCTTCATGCTCAGGTCGAATGTCGGCCGGTCGAACGAGAGCCCATGGAAGGAGAACCGCACGTATGGATTGCGCTTGTCGAGGAACGCGAGCGCAGCGAGGAAGGAGGCGGTCTGCGCGATGACCGTCGCCCAGGCCACTCCCGCCACTCCCCAGTGGAACACCGCCACGAATACGAGATCCAGCACGATGTTGACGACGGTGGAGAAGATGAGAGCGTAGAGGGGGGTCCTGGAGTCGCCGAGGCCCCTGAGCACCGCAGAAACCGTGTTGTAGCCGAACGGCCCGAGCATGCCGGCGAACAGGATGCGCAGATATGCGGAGGCTTCCGGAAGGACGTCGTCCGGGATGTGCATGGCCCTGAGGATGAACGGCGTCGCGAGGACTCCGACGATCGAAAGGACCGCGCTCGACCAGAAGATCGCGATGTAGGTGGTGTTGACGGTCGTCCTGATGCGATCGCGCTCGCCCGCTCCGAACTGCTGCGCTATCAGGACCGTGGCCCCCATCGTCAGGCCGATCTGGACGGAGACCATCAGCATGAGGATCGGGAAGGAGGCTCCCACGGCGGCTAGTGCGGTCTTTCCGACGAAGTTCCCCACCACTACGCTGTCCACCATGTTGTAGAACTGCTGGAACACGTTCCCCAGCAGCATCGGAACCGAGAATGCGAAGAGGGCGCGCGCCTCTCCGCCGGTAGTGAGATCCTTCAACGGCCCTCGTCTCCATCATCCGATTGTCCGTGCGGGATCATCGAGCGCTCCGCATGCGGCCGCCGCCGGATCGAAGGGGGCATGCCCGCCCCTGTCCGGACCTGCGGTTTCCGATGACTCCCGAAAGAACCGGGGCTGTCTCTTATACACATCTCCGAGCCCACGAGACAGCG
>JAUCPW010000001.1 GCA_030373045.1 Candidatus Fermentibacter sp. | reverse complement strand
GCTCGGAGATGTGTATAAGAGACAGACAGGGGGAAATGCCCCGAGCCATACGTCAGGGAGGAGCGTATTGAAGCGTGTCTCGAAGACGTTCTTCGAGGGCTGGAAGGTAGCGAAGCTTTCTTGGGGTGGGTGGAACACTGCCTGGAGCGCAGAAGGCGTGAGTGGCAGGAAACCCACGCTAAGGCATTGTCCCATGCCAGGGCTGACGAAGCTCAGGCAAGCCACAGATACGAGAGCCTATACGAGGATCGGCAAGCAGGAAAAGTCCCTGACTGGCTCTACGACAAGAAGGCGGCGGAGTACTCCGCAGACCTGGCGGAGAAGATTTCCAGGGTCAGGGAGATAGAGGCAGACAAGGCGGTAGACATGGACAGGCTCTCCAGGACTTTCGAACTCGCCAAGATGGCCTCTGCGTCGTACTCTGCGCTTCCGAAGCCCGAAAAGAGAAAAGTGGCCCTTTCGGTACTTGCGAACTGCCAGTGGAAGGATGGTTGCTTGACGGCGTCGCTGAGGCAACCTTATGGCCTGATTGCAGATGCAATTGCGCTGATGCGAACCGTAGAGCCGGGAAACGAGGCTGAAAAGGGCCTTTTCAGAATCTGGCGGTCCGGACGGGACTCGAACCCGCAACTTCCGCCGTGACAGGGCGGTGCTCTAACCAAATTGAACTACCGGACCACCGTTTGCAGGCGGGATTTATATGGGCGGGCGGCACGCGGCGTCAAGCCGCTTTTGCCCGGCGACGCCGCAGGGCTATATTCAAACTCAAGACTTAGGAAGGAGGGAAGATGAAGAGACTGATAACGGCGGCCCTGCTGCTGTCGACCGCGGCAATGGCCGACGTCGAGATAGGCAGCGATGTGGGGCTCGGCAGCACGCCCTTCTGCGGTGGTTGATATCCCGCCGGAATGCGCTACCAGGTGGTAGTGCTCGACAGCGAGATAGGAACCGCGATCACGATCGAGGATCTCCTCTGGAAGCGTGCGCCGATGGGCGAGGACCACGGATCCTACAACAACTTCAAGATCTACATGGGATACACCACCCTCGACGCCCTGGGCACTAACTTCGAGAGCAACTACGTACCGTCGTCGAAGACGCTCGTGTTCAACAGGTCCACCTACACCCTCTCGGGAATAGGTCCGAACCAGTGGTTCACCACCGCGCTGGACACCCCGTTCTTCTACAACGGCAGCAACAATCTCCTGATAGACATCGAGTGGACGGCGACCCCGGACAGCCAGTCCGTCTACGTGTACAACTGGACAGGCGCCGACGGACGCTCCGTCTTCTGCAGCCCCGACGGTCAGCCGTCGGGCGGGCTCGAGTCGACCGTGCCGCACTGGATCCTCGGCGGGACGAACGACCTCGACAACGCGACCTTCGCCTCCATCAAGTACCTGTTCGAATAGGCCTTCCGGCTGCGGGGCGCCTTCCGGGCGCCCCGCTCTGAACTCGGGGAGACTCTGACGGGCCGATGAGAACCTCGATCCTGACCGTCTGCTTCCTGGCATCCGCGGCTCTGGCGTCATGCCCGCTGGGCTTCCCGCCGGAGAACGCCTGCCCCGAATCCACACCCACCTGCGGGCTGTTCACCGACTCCGACGGAGACGGACTGTGCGACAATCCGGGTCCGCAGCCCCAGGTGGAGGAGCCCGATACCGTCTCTGTCGAACCCGATGTCACGCCTTCGGACACTCTCGTCTCCCCGGCCGACACCGTACGATTCGATCCGGACACCGGACCCGGCACAGCCCCCGATTCGACATCGACTCCACCTGTCGACCAGGAGGATCTGCCGCCCGACTCCGGTGGCATCGCCGTCATTGCTCCCGACAGCCTCGGGCAGGGGTCTGCCGGCGGCGATTCGGTCTGCGTAGTGGTCTCGTGCCCCCTGGGCTACACCCCCGAGCAGGCCTGCTTCGCCGAGGCGCCGTCCTGCGCCCTCTACAGGGATGCGGGCGCCGACGGACGCTGCGACAATCCCGGCCCTCTCACGACCGACACGACGGCGGCATCGCCCGGCGACACCACCCGGATCCTTCCGGCCTTCGTCTCGGAGGGATGCCCGCGGGGCCTCCCGCCCGCGGCGGCATGCCCGTACGAAAGGCAGCTCTGCCCGCACTGGACCGGGAGATGGACGGACGACACCTGCAGCAATCCCTCGAACGGCCGCTCGCGGACCCTGGTCATCCTCTGCATCACGGCGGTGCTCCTCGCATTCGCGACCATCGCGTCGCGGAGGCTGCGCGGCGGCAGGAGGATGAGGAGAAGGGCGCGGACGACCCGGCTCGTCGTGCTGTCGCTGAGCCTTCTGCTGCTCGGTTTCGTGGTACAGGGATGCTTCTGCCCACTGGGCGCGTTCCAGTACGCCCTGGGCGGAACGGCGATATCCTTCCTCGGGATCGCCGGCATCCTGCTGCTCGTTCTGCCGGTGATCCATGCGCTCTTCTTCGGAAGGGTCTACTGCGGATGGGTCTGTCCGATGGGGGCCTTCCAGGAGATCCTCTGGAAGCTCGACATCCTGCGCCTCGCCCAGCCCGGGCGGAAGCTCGACAGGATCCTGCTGGGTGCGAGGACCGTGCTCTTCCTGCTTTTCTGCGCGGCAGTGGCGTGTGCCTGGAGGGGCATCCTCGACGTGCCCTGGGCCGCCCTCTTCTGCGAGGTCGACCCGTTCAGGGCCGTGTTCACCCTGTTCCTCGCGGGGAACCTGGTGCTCGGCCTCGCCGCGGCAGTGCTCTCGATCCTCTGGGGCAGGTTCTTCTGCCGGTATCTGTGCTTCTACGGGTTCGTACTCGGACTGGCCTGCCGGGCCGGCCTGTGGACGAAGCTCTGCCGCCTGACCGGGCGCAGGGGGCAGTCCTGCGGGATGCCGGGCGAGCCTTCCCCGGGAAGCTGCGAGATCGGCACGAAGGGGGACTAGGGCGGCCCCTGCCGCCCGGGCCTATTCGCCCGTTCCCGCGGCATCCCTCCAGTTTTCGGGGATCATCCCGAACATGACGGCTTCGGAAACCGTGGCCTCGGCCTGTCTGGCCACGGCCGGGTCGATCATCTTGCTGCCCAGGGCGACGGCGCCGAGGCCGCGGCTCTGCGCGTCCTCCATGGCGAGCACGACCTTCTTCGCGTACTCGATCGACTCCGCGTCGGGCATGAATCCCTGGTTGATGGCGGCGACCTGCCCGGGATGGACGCAGCCCTTGCCGATGAAGCCCAGTTCGCGGGCCTCTGCGATGGAGGCCCTGAGCCCCTCCTCGTTCTTCACGTCGGCGTAGACCGTGTCGATGGGCTGGAGCCCCGCGGCCCTGGCGGCGAGCACTATCATGCTGCGCGAGAAGAAGCTCTCGCGTCCCCCGGGGGTGGGTCTCACGCCCAGCTCGGCGGTCAGGTCCTGCAGGCCCAGGGTGAGGGCCGCGGTTTCGGGCACCGCGCGGGCGATGTCCAGCGCCGAGAGGATCCCGAGGGGGCTCTCGATGATGGGCATGAACCATGGCAGCCCCGGCCTGTGGCATCGCTTCGCGATCCTCTCGGAAAGCGCGCGGACATCGGAGATCCTCGAAGGGGTCTCGACCTTGGGCACCAGCACGTGCTGAACCCTCTGCGGGATGATCCAGGCGAGATCCTCGTCGCCCTCGGCCCCCTGGTTGATGCGCACCATGATCTCCACCCCGCCGAAGTCCATCGATGCGAGGGCATGGGCCACCAGTATCCTGGCCTCGAACTTCCTGTCGGGGGAGACGCTGTCCTCGAGGTCGAGTATCACGCCGTCCGCGCCAGACGAGACGGCCTTGGGCAGGAACTCGGGGCGGTTGCCCGGGAGGTACAGCCGCGATCTGCGGGGGCGTACCCTGGGCGACGGCTGGAAGACCGCCGCGGGTGGAAGGGTGGTCAGGCCGCCGCCGAGCGCCTTCCTCGCCGCCGCCTCGAAACGGGCGGCCGCAACGAAGGGAAGGGCCCCGGAATCCTCCACCGTCACCCTCCCGCTTACGCCGATCCTGTCGGCAACGGCCCTGACGGCCGCCTCGAGGGGGGCGTGATCCGCTTCTCCCGGGATCGAGACTTCCAGGGCGCCCTCTCCGGGCGCGAAGGTGACCAGGCAGTCGGATTTGACCTTGGGTCCGGCATAACCAGCACTGAAATCCGTGGGCATCTCTTCCTCCATGAAACTGCCTGGACCCGCGTCAGGCGCGGGTCAGGCTACTCGAACGCCCCGAGGGGGCAAGTCGCGCAGGAATCCGGCGGACACTCGAGGGTGTTCTGCATCAGGAAGGTGAATCCGGAATCGGGCGCCACACTGAAGCTGTATCTGTCGAGGAACGACCGGATCGTCCCGGCCCTGTCCTCGCACCACGGCTCGTACTCGACGGCGAAGGCCCTGTATCTGCGAGCTTCCACGACCCATGCGAACTCGGCCTGCCAGGGCTCGAGGGCGATCCCGCTCCTCGGGTCGACCCACCAGGGCACGATGACCGGGGAAAGCTCGGGGATGCGCCCGGCGAACGACGTCGGATCGGCCGGGTCGACGGCGACGAAGACCGTCCCGGGGCCTCCCTGCGAGCCGAAGAACACGGCGAGATCCTGTGCGTGATCGGCCGGGTCGCCCGTGATGCCCACGAAATAGAGCGTATCCTCCTCGAGCGCCGCGTATGCCGGTCCTCCCCCGTCGGAGGGAAGGCCCGCGGTGCCGGAGGTCTGCGATCCGCCGGGACCGATCAGAGCAAGGGCCATGCGTACACCGACGGCCAGGAAGTAGACCGATACGACGACTGCCAGAACCCTCGCGACCGTGGTGAACCAGGCCTTCCTGGTGAACAGGCCGAGCACGGCGAATGGAAGCATGTAGACGGTCGTGCCGGCGAAGAAGCCGGTGAAAAGCATGGCACCGCTGACGGGGCCGCTGGATTCGAAGGCGCCCGTGACCGCGATCAGGAAGGAGGGGCATACCGAGAGGCCGGTGAGCACGCCCAGCAGGAGCGGGCTCCGGGTGATGCGGGTGAGCCTGGAAGTGGAGCACCCGCCGCACGACTTCCTTGCGCGGACGACGGAGAGCAGGAGATAGATGGAGAAGAGGATGTACCCTGCCGCCGCCAGGGGTCCTCTTATCGAGACGGGGAGCGACCCTCCCAGCAGGCCGAAAAGGGCTCCGAAGGCGGCATAGGCCAGGAACCTGCCCAGGTTGAGCTCGAGGAGCACGCGCAGCGACTCCGGGCCCGATCTCTTCTCGGACAGGAGGTATGCGCCGTAGACAGGGCCGCAGGAGGCCAGACAGGCGGTACCGGTGGCGAGGCCGAGGGCGGCTCCGCGGATCAGTGGGTCTAGTGTCATCGGCGGCTTCCTGGGGACCCCGGCCGGCGCCGGGGCCCCTGGAGAGTGAATTCAGATACTGATGGAAGGCGGCCAGAACTGGATCCCGGCGTCCAGCCTCGTCCAGTCCTCGGTGTCGACCAGTATCGTCCGTTCCTGCTGCACCTTCGCCCAGACGACCGCGAGGGTGGAAAACCTGTATTCGAGCCCGGCGCCCAGGGTCACCCAGTCGCGTTCGGGCCCTGCGCCCGCGACGGTTGTCGGGATCCTGCGGGCCGTGGCAGAGAGCAGGGTGGACAGCCCCTCGACCAGGTGGAGCCTGCCCGAGGCCTCGAAGCGTGCGGTCGTGAACGACGAGGAAGTCACCTGGCCCCCCAGCACGAGCTGGCTGGGTATCTCCCCGGGCCTCCCGCGCGTGAGGACGAGCCGGGCGGCACCCGAGGAGGCCGCCCTGTACCAGGCCCCGTCGCGATGGTCGAGAGACGAGAACACGGTCATGTCCAGCGCCATCCCGGGGGTGAAGGACCTGACGGCGCGCAACCGGAGCGAAGCCCTCTCGCCCAGGTCGCCCCCCAGGTAGTCCTCCCCAGAAAGGGTACCGTACTCGGCCTGGCCGACGAGCTGGACCCTTGCGGGCAGCACGGTGGTCCGGATGCCAACGGCGGCGCCGACCCCGGACCAGTCTGTATCGAAGCCGATGTCGTCGCTCGAGTGCTTGCGGAAGGAGCCTCCAGCCCTGGCCCAGAAGAGGCCCGGGGCGTCCCACTCGACGTAGCCCTCGGCGCCCTGGCCGGACCAGCCGAGGGAGGAGCCGTCGGGGTACTCGAGGCTGCGCTCGACGAGGCTGCCCTCGACGAACGCGCCGAACCCGTGGGGGAGTGAGACTCCGAGACCGAGCTCGGGCCTCGTGTAGGAACGGTCGAGCACCGTGCCCTGCTGGTCGGGCAGGATGAAGTCGAGGCCGTCGCCCGCGGCGGTGTTCCATCTGAAGCCGGGGCTGACGGTGAGGGCGCCGAACCTGGCGTCACCATCCACCAGCAGGTCGTTCCTGCCAAGGAAGCGCCGGGGGACGAGTCCACCGCTGTCGGCATCGAGATACCTGTCGGTGACCCTGACGCCCCAGGAGCCCTCGGAGATCATGCCGTTCCACAGGGCCTGCCTGCGGCCGGGGGAGAACCCGAGGCTGTCGGATTCGACCGACAGGGATACGAACTGCTCCAGCGCGGCCGACCAGGCGGCGGCGGAGAGCACGAGCAGGATCAGAGAGAGCCTCTTCATCAGTAGATCGCCCCCTTCGGACACTCCTCGACGCACCTCAGGCAGAAGTGGCAGAGGACGGGGTCGATCACGGCCTGGCCGTCGACGACCTCCACGGCGCCGTAGGGACACACTTCCTCGCATTCGCCGCAGCCGATGCAGAGATCGGGGTCTACGACGAGCTGCGTCGTGTCCGAGGGACCGCTGCAGGCAGCGGCGAGAAGCAGCACAAGCAGGCCCGCGAGGCTAGCGTACCGCGTCATGGCTGCACACCCCCAGGCACATGCCGCAGCCTATGCAGGCATCGGGATCGATGGTCGAGTAGCCGTCCACGATCTCTACGGCATCGACGGGGCAGATCCTGTCGCAGTCGCCGCATCCCGTGCAGCGCGTACGGTCTATCCTGTACTTCGTCCCGGCGAGGGCGAGCGCCGCCATCGCCAGCAGTAGCACAGGCAGCAGAAACTTGCGCAGCGGCACCTAGATCGACCCCAGCAGGGTAGCGGCCCCCTCGGCGTCG
The DNA here is from genome assembly GCA_030373045.1 of Candidatus Fermentibacter sp. NCBI lineage: Bacteria > Pseudomonadati > Candidatus Fermentibacterota > Candidatus Fermentibacteria > Candidatus Fermentibacterales > Candidatus Fermentibacteraceae > Candidatus Fermentibacter > Candidatus Fermentibacter sp. Next base: position 18,623 of record JAUCPW010000001.1, on the reverse strand, counting down.
ACTCCGAGCAGGGCGAAATGCGCGGATGCCGACGGGGCGAGGATGGCCGAGACCGGGCATGAGGAGGCGCAGAGCCCGCAGGCTATGCAGGCCGCAGGGTCGATGAGGGCCTTGCCGTCGACCAGCGTGATTGCGGAGACGGGGCATGCCGACACGCAGAGGCCGCAGCCGATGCAGATCTCCGGTTCGACGGCGAAGCTGCCCGCGAGTTCGGCCTCGAGCGGGAACGCGCCGGAGATGCTGTCGGCGGCGATCAGGGAGACTACGGAGCCCTTCGCGGGAGCCGCTTCGTCGAAGGGTGTTGCGGAGACCCTGATCTCGAGATGATCCCATGAAGTGTCGACCGCATCCCAGGAGACGACCGGCTTGCCCGAATCGGTCGAGAAGGCCATGCCTGCTCCGGAGGCTGCAGCGGCAAGGACGAGAGCGGTAATCGGGATGAACCTCACAAGCATCTCTCCCTTCAGTTCCTTCCCATTCCGGGCGGTCCGGTGCGGTCGATCACGGGGACCGGATGCCGCGGAACCGCATCCCGGATGCATCGTCTACGGTGCGGATGACTCCACGTAGTTGCTTATGGAGTACAGGCCGTCGGTCCTGCAGTGCTCGAAGCAGATGCCGCAGCTGATGCACTTCGTGGTGTCGATGTAGATGTAGAAGTCCTCGTCCCAGTAGATCGCATCAACGGGGCAGGGCGGAGTGTTGATGACGGCATAGCAGGTGGAGGTTCCTTCGTTGTTGCAGTGCTGGCATCGCGAGATGTCGTCGAAGTACCTTATCCTGTAGGCGTCGGCAGTGCAGACGACATCGGCGGACGGGGCGCCCGACGCCGAGTAGGCGCGGATCGCGAAGTAGTACCAGGTGTCGTACTTCGTGTCGGTGATCGCGTTCACGGGGCAGACCAGCACGCACTGGCCGCAGGACGTGCACGAATCGGGGTTTATCACCGCGCGGCCGCCGACGAGGGTCATTGCGTTCTGGGGGCAGGCATCGACGCAGAGGCCGCAGCCGATGCAGGTGTTCTCGAACACCACGGGATCGAGGGAGACCCAGCAGGTATCCTGGCCGCCCGCCACGGTATCGACCGGCACGGCGACGTCCCAGTTCGATTCGTCGATACGGGCCGTCGAGACGCGGACTTCGTAGTGATCGGCCTCTTCGGACGGGGTCCAGTGCAGGACGAATACGGGATACTCGCCCCTGTTCCAGGAGATGCCGGAATAGGGCGTATAGCCGGTGTCCACAAGGAGTGTCGAAGCGAAGTTCGGAGCGGGCCCGCTTCCGTCGCCGGCGCTGAGGCAGGCGCAGGCCGCGGCGAGGATCACGGAGGCGACCAGTATCATGCGGTGCATCGTTCCTCCCGCAGAGCCGAGTTGAGTCACACTGACGTACCTGCCATCAACAACCCGCGATGCAGGGTGAGGTTCCGGCATCGGGTCAAAGCACTGTGAAAATAGAACGAGTCATCCGGCAGGGCAAGACCGGATTTGCACGAGGGTGCCCAAAAGCGGATATTCGGGGCCGTGCGGAGGGGTGCCGGAGAGGTCGATCGGGGCGGTCTCGAAAACCGTTGACTCCCTAGTGGGGTCCGTGGGTTCGAATCCCACCCCCTCCGCCACATCGGTCGGTGTCAGAGGAAAAAATGTAAAGTAATCAGAATCGTGTTATCGGACCCTCGAGACGATGCAATCCGCACAATCCTTAAACAAAAGACCGGCAATGGATTGCATCGATCTTATATTGTTTTCATACATATAATAGCAAGCAATTTCGGTCTTCTATTCCAAATGCCTGATTACTTTACGTTTTTTCCTCTGACACCGGACTACTGACACCGGACTAGACGGGGAGGAACCAGGTCAGCTTCGCGAATATGCCCAGGTCCGGGGAGCCGAACCCGCCGTCATCCTCCTCGTCGTACCTGTTCTCCCCCAGCAGGTACAGCATGCTGCCGGGCCTGTAGCGCCAGGAGAAGAGCATGTTGGCCGTGAGCTCCCCGCTCTCCGTCTCCCCCGTCAGCGCGAAGTCCGACTCGAACTCCGAGAGCTGGGAGAACAGCCTGACGTCCATGTCGGGACCGAACATGTACCCGGCCCTGAAGACCAGCGACCGCCAGTCCGTGTCCCTGACGTCCCACTCTCCGGCCTCCCAGTTGTACCTGTCCGCGCCTTCGGTCCTGTACCAGTCGCCCTCGAGCGAGAGGACGAGCGGCTCGGAGGGCCTGATCGAGTAATGCAGGCCGCAGTCGGCGTAGCTGCCCCCGTTGCAGTACCCTCCGGTGCCGGCGTCGGCGAAGAGGCTCATGCCCAGGAACCTGCCGGTGCCCGCATAGGCGTAGACGGATGCATTGCCGTCGTACCAGCGCCCCGAAGGGCCCTCGTACTGATCGAACGTGCCCCCGTCCAGACCCGCTCCGGCTCCGAAGCTGGCGCCGCCGGGCAGGCTTGCATCGACGTCTGCGGAGATGTTCCTGCTGATGATCTCGCCGCTGTCGAGCTCCGCATAGTAGGCCGAGAGCCCGTAGCCGGCCCTGCTGAAGAAGCCTCCAGGCGTCAGCGAGCGGTAGGCGCTCGCCCAGCCGTCCCAGTAGCCGGTCTGGGTCGTGAAGCCGGTGCCGTTGACGTCGAAGTCCTCTCCGACGTACGAGAAGCCGCCGTCGTACGTGAAGTTGCTCCTCACCCTGCTCAACGAGATCTCGTAAGCCGCGTCGCCCTCGAGACCGGTGCCCGAGGAGCCCGCGACCTCCCCGTGCAGGAGATGGTTGCCGGGGATCAGGATGCTGCCGTCCACGGCGAATGCCCGGCTCTCGCAGGCCGGTATGCCGTCCTGGGCCCACGAATACCGGTCAACCGCAGCCACGCCTATGTAGTCGTAGGAGCCGGATTCGCGCATCGCCCGCAGGATCGAGTAGTTGGCCGCAGGCTCGATGGTGACGGAATCCTCCGACACCGACGAGGTGACCGCATCCAGGAAGCCGAACCTGTACCCGCCGCCGAGGTTGCCGGAAAGCTTGAACCCGCCGGCTATCGGTGTGACCTCGCCGTTCGGGGCGGCAGCCCCTATCCGCCTCGAGTAGAACATCTCGAACGGCATCTCGAAGATGTCCTCCGACTCCATGAAGAACGGCCTGCGCTCGTCGAGGAAGAGCTCGAAGTGCGAGAGGTTCATCTCCGCCTCGTCGGCCTCGACCTGTCCGAAGTCGGGGAGAACCGTGAGATCGAGCGCGACCCCGCTGGATATACCGACCTTGACGTCCAGGCCGGCATCCGGATCGGAGTCCCAGGAGTCCGCCTCCACAGTTCTGAGCAGCCTCGCCGACCCGTACGGGCGGAATTCGATGCCCAGCGAACGGTCCACCCCCGAGATGCCGCATATCGGGGCGAATGTCTCGAGCCTGGCCATCTGCTGGGTATCGGACAGCACGAACCAGCCGTTCTCCCTGGTCGCGCCCCTGATCCGCTGGAAATTGACGGTCCAGGGCTGCTCCCCTTCCGACCCGGAGAAGCGCAGGCAGCTGAAGGGGATGGCGATCTCCGCCGACCAGCCGTCCGCGGTGCGGCTCGTGCCGCTCTTCCACACCGCATCCCAGCTGTAGTCCCAGTAGCCGAACGGGCTGATCCTGGAGTCGAGCTGGGAGTTGGCAAGGCTGACCTCGAAGCTCGACGCCTCGCGGCCGTCGCCCCATGTGTCCAGCAGGATCGCTATCCACTCGCCCGTGGCGTAATCGTCCCTCGGGCAGAGCGCCTCCATCATCCCCGCGGGATCGGGATCCGAGAGCTCGAAGCCGAAATACACCGCATCGTCGTCGTAGAGGATGGAGATCCCGGTCTCCACGGACATCGGAGCGCCGTTCTCGGGATCGTACTGCGTGAAGAGGCAGGACACCGGTGCGGCGAAGGCCCAGACGGCGTCGTCCAGGCGGCCGTCCACGGAGGGGGCTTCCTCGACCCTCACCGCGCGGAGCTCGGGAGTTCCGAGAGCCGCCGCGCAGACCAAGGAGAGCATCAGTGCGGGCATGAGACCTCCCTGCTCCAGAGCTGAAGAAGGAAGATACGCTTTCCCGGGTCCTGTCTGCCACAGAAGAGCGTTGACCGCTTCCGCGCTTCGAGTATCATCCATTGCCGCCGGGCTTGGCGGAGACGGAGGATGGGCATGAAGCGGTTCGTCGACTTCGAGTACAGGAGACCCGACAGGGATGCCTTCGAAGCCAGGATGGACGATCTGGTGACCCGGTTCGCGGGTGCATCCTCGGCGGGGGTCCAGGACGGGCTCATGGCAGAGATCAACCTCGAGCGCAACATGTTCGAGTCGATGGTCGCCATCGGGCGGATCAGGCACACCATCGACACGGCCGATGCCTTCTACGACGCGGAGAACGACGCGGCCGACGAGCTCATGCCCGTCTACGCCGGTATCAAGAGCCGGTTCTATGCCGCACTCGTCGCGTCGCGGTTCAGGCCCGACCTGGAGCGCAGGTGGGGTCCTCAGCTCTTCCGTCTCGCCGAGCTCCATCTCTCGACCTTCAGCCCCGAGGTGCTGGGCGACCTCCAGGCCGAGAACCGGCTCTGCAGCGAGTATGTCAAGCTCAAGGCGGGCGCCCGCATCGACTTCATGGGCGAGGTGCGCAACCTTCCCCAGATGGTCCCCTTCATCGAATCCACGGATCGAGGTGTGAGGAGGGACGCCGCCGAGGCGGTCAGCTCCTTCTACTCGACCCACATCGAGGAGTTCGACGGCATCTATGACAGACTCGTGCACCTCCGGGACGGCATCGCCGGGAGACTCGGCTTCCCGGGCTTCGTCCCCCTGGCGTACGCGCGGCTGGGAAGGTCCGACTACGACGCCGCGATGGTGGCAGGCTACAGGGAACAGGTGCTCGGCACGATCGTGCCCCTGGCGGCGGCCCTGAGGAACAGGCAGGCTGCGCGCATCGGCCTGCCGTCCCTCAAGTTCTTCGACGAGAGCTTCGGATTCCCGTCGGGCAATCCCGTGCCCGGGGGAGGTCCTTCGTGGATACTCGACCGCGGCAGGGAGCTGTTCTCCGAGATGTCCCCCGCCACGAAGGAGTTCTTCGACGGCATGGTCGAGAGGGAGCTGATGGACCTCGAGACACGGAGCGGCAAGGCCGGGGGGGGATACTGCTCCTATATCGCAAGGGAGGAGGCGCCCTTCATCTTCTCCAACTTCAACGGGACGAGCGGCGACGTGGACGTGCTGACGCACGAGGCCGGACACGCCTTCCAGGCATACCGTTCGAGGGGATTCGAGGTGCCCGAGTACCTTTCGCCCACCCTCGAGGCATGCGAGATACACTCCATGAGCATGGAGTTCCTGGCCTGGCCCTGGATGGACAGGTTCTTCGGGGGGGACGCCGACAAGTACAGGTTCTCGCATATCGAAGGCGCGGTCCTGTTCATCCCCTACGGCGCCGCCGTGGACGAGTTCCAGCACTGGGTCTACGGCAATCCGTCGGCCTCGCCGTCCGAGAGGCGGGCGGCCTGGAGGGGTGTCGAGCGCAGGTATCTGCCCTGGCGCGACTACGACGGCGACGGCTTCCTCGAGGACGGGGGCTTCTGGTTCAGGCAGGGCCACATCTTCGAGGATCCCTTCTACTACATCGACTACACGCTCGCCCAGGTGTGCGCGTTCGAGTTCTGGGGAAGGGCCCGTGCCGCACGCGACCTGGCCATGGAAGCCTACACGGGGCTCTGCGACCGGGGCGGCAGCCGCTCGTTCACGGAGCTCCTGTCCGCCACGGGGCTGCGGAACCCGTTCGCGGACGGCGCCGTGGGGGCGACGATCGGCCCGGTCGCGGCATGGCTTGACTCGGTGGAGGACGGCGGGCTATAGCCTCGCACGACCCGCCGGCCGGAGGCCCCGGACGCCGGCAGGTCCGGGTGGAGTGCCCGGGGATTCGCAGGGAACGCCATGAGGGATCCGATACCCGACTCCGATGCGCTGCGGGCCAACATCGCGGATACGGCAAGGAAGGTGGCCATCCCCGACCGCTTCTCGCCTCTCGTGTCCGCCGTCGAGAAGTTCCACGGCGTGCGCGGCACGATGGTCGACACCCTCACCGAGTACTTCCACGAGTTCAGGAACATCGACACGCTCGTCGAGGGTTTCCAGACGATCCTCCTCCGCGACTGGGCATACGTCGAGCAGGTTCCGGACAGGGCCGTCCTCTTCCGGCTCCTGGCGGAACTCCTCTCCGGCCTCATAAGGAGCCCCCTCGAGGAGAGGCAGACCTCCGCCCTGCTCCGCATCGCCCTGTTGTGGACATCCACGGCAGTCGCGGGGCGCCACGGCGAGGAGTACTCGAAGCTGGTGCCCGATCTCTGTGCAGACCTGTCCTCGCTGCTCTCGAAGTCTCCCGGGGCCTTCCTCGAACGCGACTCGCTGCTCAGGGAGCTCTACAGGAGAGGGCATGAGTTCCCGGGGCTCGCGGAACCGCTCGAGAACCTCTACAGGTCGGTGCTGGGGCTCGGGTACCGGTACGCGCGCGACCACCTGGACGTGGCGAGCTGGAGCCGGAGCGAGGATACAGGGCTCGCGGAGCCCGACCTCATAGTCTCCTCCTTCTCCTTCCTGTCGGCGGGCGAGCTCTCCGCCCTCGAATCGGCTCTCTCGGAGGCGCAGCCCCGGGACCTCCTGTCAGGGGCCCTTCCCTCCTTCTCCGACCTGGTCGACCGGGCGGTCGCGGGCATTTTCGAGATAGACGACCCGGGCGACAGGTTCCTGGTCTGCCTCTACTACCTGAAGGACGACAGCCTGGGGTACAGGCAGCAGGAAGTCCTGAACACGCTCCTCCTCGTGGTCAAGGACCTGATGGAGCCCGACAGGCATGCCGACGTCCACAGGATATTGAGCAGGCTCAAGGGGTTCTTCGGCCGGAGGGAGGACAGCTTCCTGATCCGGAGGTTCCAGTGCTACGAGGCGATCGGCACCGCCATCGGCAGGGCGGGGAACACCAAGGCTGCCGATCACATCATCGAGGACATCCTCTACTGGAAGTTCCAGTACCCCGAGGTGGGCGAGGCGACGGACGAGTGGGAGACGGTCGTCAACCCGTACCATCTGCCCAAGATCCGCTGCTGGATGAGGATAATCGAATCCAACCCCGCGCTCTACGAGCAGCTCGCAGCGGCGCTGAACGTGCAGCTCCGGCTGGGAGGGGTGTTCATATCCGACACGGACCTGTTCCAGAGGGACATCACCCGTTTCCTGAACGCCGACATCGGGCCCGTCTACTTCGTGGCCAAGCAGCTCCTCAGGACGTTCCCCTCCTACTTCAGCGACCTCGGGGCCGAGGGCGAGCTCAGGTCCGTATCCACGAGAATCGACGAGATCTGCGGCAGGAGGGACTCCCTGATCCACTTCCTCAGGAAGCAGACCCACGCCGAGTCGTCCAGCAGGCTGGTCGACTTCAGCCGGTCGGTGCTCCGCTACTGGGCCACCTCCGACGCATCCCCCCTCCGCAGGTACCTTTCCGGGAGCGTGTTCGAGGCCGTGCTGAGGGAGCACGAGCATGCGAAGGGCCCGGGAGGGGTGCTGGCGAGGCTCCATGAGCACTGGGGCGGACCCTGCGGCGACCTCGACAGCGGAGATCCCGTGGGGGAGCTGATAGAGGGGCTGGCCACCCTGTCCCCGCAGTCCCTCGCGGAACGGATGGAGGAGGCGGGCCATCTGCCGGAGGCCGACAGGACCAGGGTCGCACTCATGATACGGCTCTACCAGCTCCTCCGCAGCAAGTACTCCTTCTCCACCGACTCCCTCGAGAAGACGGTCCTCGACCACACCGGGCTGGACACGGAGGCGCGCAGGGCATTCTCGGACTCGCTCCGGGCCTGGCGCCAGGACCCGCGCGGAGAGCAGAGGGATGCCCTCATGGACGCCATGCTCGACGTCATGGAGCAGCTCAAGGAGATCGTCCTCGACCCCGCACCCTCCGCGGCGGTCGAGAACATCTATCACAAGAGGCACATCGCCGCGGGCATCCCCTCGATGTACGGCTCCTACTCGGAGCCCAAGTTCGAGGCGCTCGGGCTGACCTTCAGGCTCGAGACGCTCCTGGCGAGGCTGCTGGACGACCTCGTCTCCCAGCCGGAGATCCCCTTCGTCAACAGGGCCTCCCTCAGGAAGATGGCCAAGGACCTCAGGCGGTTCGACAGGGTGCTCGCGCTGGACGGAGTGAACACCCGCACGTTCACGGCCAGCATCGGTCTCCTCGAAGCGAGCTTCTCCTGGCACAACATCACCTTCCACCAGTACAGGAACATCTTCCTCTTCCTCGTCCAGAGCGTCAGCTCGCTCTCGAGGGCCTCGATCCTGAGCCACGACCAGATACTGCGGATAGTGCTCTCGAACGATCCCAGGCAGTGCGAGGCCCGTGGGATGACCGTCGACGCCGTGTCCGAGATCGTCCTCCGCGAAGTGCTCGTCTCGGCCCAGGGGATCCAGGCCCTGGACAGGTACGTCGGCGACAAGTACCGCCAGATCTCCGACCTCGCCGGCAGCCTGAGCCCCGATGCACTTACCCGCATGATGAACTACGACCCCGACTGCCTCATCTCGCCCCTCCACGAGAGCCGGCCAGCGGTGGACGACCAGATGACGCTGGGCTACAAGGGCCTGGGGTTGAAGCACCTGGCCGCCTACGGCCTCAACGTGCCGGAGTGCTTCGTGATCACGGCCGAGCTGTTCTCCGCGCTTCCCGCAATGTCCTACGGCCCGATGTACAGGGACACGATAGGGCGGATCCGCCGCGCCCTGGACGACATGGAGGAGAAGACCGGCCTCCGCCTGGGCGACAGGGACCGCCCCCTGATCCTCTCGATCCGCTCCGGGTCGGCGATCTCGATGCCCGGCTTCATGACGACCTTCGTGGACGTGGGGCTCAATCCCGATCTGACGGAAGCCCTGTCGCAGAGGGAGGGATACGCCTGGGCCGCCTGGGACTCCTACAGGCGCTTCGTCCAGACCTGGGCCATGAGCTTCGGGCACGACCGGGAGGTCTTCGACGAGATCATGATCGATTTCAAGAAGCGCTACGGCGTACAGCTCAAGATGGATTTCGCCCCGGAGCACATGCGGGAGATGGCGGCCGCCTACCGCACGCGGGCGGAGGGCCTGGGAGTCGCCTTCGTGGACGATCCCTTCGAACAGGTCGTGGCCTGCATCCACAAGGTGCTCGAATCGTGGGATTCGCCGCACGCCAGGTTCTACCGCTCCTGCACGGGCATAGCGGACGACTGGGGGACCGCGGTCATCCTCCAGAGGATGGTCTTCGGCAACAGGAACAGGCTCTCGGGCTCCGGAGTGACATTCACCAGGAATCCCCACGACCGGTACACCCGCCAGGTGAGGCTCTTCGGCGACTTCACGACCTGCAGCCAGGGGGAGGACCTGGTCGGAGGTCTGGTCTCCCCCATGCCGATCTCCGAGGCCCAGCGCCTCGGGAGCAGCCTCTACGACGGGGTGGAGAACTCACTCGAAAAGGATTTCCCCGACGTCTACCGGACCCTGCTGGAAGCCTCCCGGGACATCGTTTCTCTGAGGGAGTACGATCCCCAGGAGATCGAATTCACGTTCGAGTCCCCCTCGGGCGGGGACTTGTACTTCCTCCAGAAGAGGCCCATGGTTTCGGAGCCGGCTTCCGATGCCCCCTACTTCGTCTCCGACGCGGGATCTCCGGCAGAGCCCGTCGCACTGGGGATGGGAGTATCCGGGGGAGCCTACTCCGGCAGGGTCGCCGTCAACAGGGAGCAGATAGAGATGCTGCTCGCCGGGAGTCCGGGCGAGAGCATCCTGCTGCTGCGGCCCGACACGGTCCCCGAGGACATCGAGATGATCGTGAAGGTCCAGGGGATACTGACCGCGAGGGGAGGAGCCACGTCCCACGCGGCTGTGACGGCGAAAAGGCTCGGAAAGACGGCCGTGGTGGACTGCCACAGGCTCGAAGTGGACGAACAGAAGGGCTCGGCCAGGCTCGCAGGACTCGAGATGAAGCCCGGGGACTGGCTCAGCATCGACGGGCGGACCGGCCACATCTTCCCCGGGAGGCTGCCGGTCACCGCCCGGCCGATCTGACGGAGGAACCAGCTCGATCGAATACCAGGGAGGCGGCACCATGAGCGGACAGCGTGTACTCGGGATCAACGGGCTCGGCAGGATCGGGAAGCTGACCCTGTGGCACCACCTGGGGCGCCATGACTTCGACCGTTTCGTAGTGAACACCGGGCGCGAGGTCGGGACGTCGCTCGATTCGGTGACCCAGTACATCGTCAAGGACAGCACCTACGGGCTGCTGCACAGGTGGCTGGGCGGACTCAATGCATCCAGGGACTGCAGGATCGTCGACGAGGGCAGGGGCATCCTCTCGATCCAGGGGCGGGAGGTGCGGATCCTCAGGGAGGCGCGCAACCCGAAGGACATCCCCTGGCGGGACAACGGGGTGTCCCTCGTGGTGGACTGCACCGGCAGGTTCGTGGATCAGCACGCCGAGGCGGACACTCCGGGAGGAGCGCTGAGAGGTCATCTGGCGGCCGGGGCCAGGGCCGTGATCCAGAGTGCGCCCTTCAAGAGCAGGCAGAAGAACGCCCCCGATCCCGACGACGCCATAATGATGATCTACGGCATCAACCACCACAGGTTCGAGCCGGGGCGGCACACGATCGTCTCCGGCGGATCGTGCACCACGACCGCCCTTGCGCACATGATGCGGCCCCTGCTGGAGAGGGACCTGACCCGCCGCATGATCACGGCCGGGATGAGCACCGTACACTCGATAACCCCCAGCCAGCCGGTCCTCGACGCCGTCCCGGACTCCGGGGCGAAGGACATGAGGAAGGCGAGGGCCGGCCTGTCCAACATCGTCCTCACTTCGACCGGGGCTGCCAAGGCCCTGGAGCAGGTGCTGCCCGAGATCTCGAGGATAGGCTTCATGGCGGATTCGGTGAGGATCCCCACCTCCACCGTCAGCCTGATCATCCTCAACATCACGTTCCAGTCCGGGATGGACGGCGAGGGCAGGCCGCTCATCGACCGTGACGCGATAAACGACATCTATCGGGACGCCTCGCTGGGCGAGGCTGCAGGCCTCGTGAGGTACAGCGAGGAGCAGAACGTCTCGTCCGACGTGCAGGGCGAGGATGCGGCCGTCGTCATCGAGGCCGTCGAGACGCACACTCGCACGGGCTTCGTGGACGTGGTCCTGCCCGCGACGGACGGGGAGCGGACCGAGAGCATCCCGGTGACCCACGTGAAGATCTTCGGCTGGTACGACAACGAGATGGGCAGCTACACCCACCGGCTCGGGGAGCTGACCTCCTACATCGCCTCGACTCTCTAGCGGGCAGGGGAAACGGGCGGGATGGGACAGGGAAGGCCCGGACCGGCACTCTTCACGGATCGCGGCGAAGCCCTGGCCGAGGCGGTCAGACAAGCCTGCGCGAGGGGGGCGGCCTCCTGCGTGGTCTCCAGGTTCTCGCCGAAGAGGGGCGTGACCGTCTACAGGATCATGTCCATGAGGGGATTCGGGCTGCCGCCGGGATGGACGTTCGAGGAGACGGTCGAGCCCGGGCGCGAGAGGGTCGAGATCGAGCCGCCGGAGAAATCGAGCACCAACGGCTTCTGATCGCCGGGCGGGGATGGCCTGCCGGGCTGCTCCCGGGTGAGGAGCCGGCAGGCGAGGCCCGGCGCCATGATCACGGATGCCGTCCTCCGGCATCCCGCCCCCAGTCGTCGGTTGCAGCGCCGCATTCGGCGGCGGTCCCGCGGATTCCGGCCGGGCATGCCCCGCACCGCCGCGTGTGGCAAGACGGGCAGCCCGGCCGTGGCGGGCGAGGGCTTTGACGGAAAGGCACCCCGCGGTTAGGATGCGCGCACGACGAGCCCCGGGGCCGGCTCCGCTGCTGGAGGATACGCTCTTGGACGAACTCAGGATCGCACACATAGTGGTCGAGGTCCCCTGGCCCCCCGACAAGGGCGGCAAGGTGTCCTTCCTCAACCACATCATGGAACTCTCAGGATCGCCGGGCGTATCGGCAAGCCTCGTGCTGCTGGACGCGGACGGGGACCGCGCCGATCAGGCGGGCCACTTCCGCGGGATCGGGCTGGAGACCGAGGTCTTCCCGCGAAGCCTGCCGCACGTCTCCGAAGGATTCGCCGCCGGGGCGAGGGCGCTCATCTCGTTCCTGCTCTCGCCGAAACCGAGGATCTGCAGGGTGAGGAGGAGCGACGCGGCGATAGCCCACGTGAGGGACCTGCTCGGGCGCGGCCTGGACGCGATCGTCTGCGAGCACATCTCGGGGCTGGAGATGATCCCCCGCGAGGCCTTCGGAAGGATCCCCGTCATCTGCGTCACACACAACGTCGAGCGGCGGATCGCCCTGGACCAGCTGAGGTTCCAGGGGATCCTCAGCCCGCTGCGCCTGTTCTTCCTGGGCGAGTACCTGAAGACGGTCATCTACGAGAGGCACCTGATGAAGCTCGTCAGCGCCGTCATATCGATATCCGGGAACGATGCGGAGTGGTACTCACGGACATACCCCGGAACGAGGGTGGTGCTGACCGAAGAGCCGATCCCCGTGAGGGAGCAGCGGTGGAAAGGCTCGGAATCGGGCAGGAGGCTGCTGTTCATCGGCTCGCACCGGTACTTCCCGAATCTAGACGCCTTGAGATGGCTGGCAGGCCGGTTCATGCCGGCGCTCCGAAGGCTCGAGCCGGATGCCGTACTCTCGGTATGCGGCCTTTCGGAGGAGGAGGCCGGCAAACTGGGGATCATGCGCGAGGGGGTCGAGTACCTCGGCTTCGTCGACGGGGATGCGCTTCCCGGACTGCACTGCTCCCACGACCTCTACCTCTGCCCGATAAGGCTGGGCTCGGGGATCAAGATGAAGATCCTCGACGCGATGTCGTACCTGATGCCGGTGGCTGCCGTTCCCCAGTCGCTTTCGGGAATCGGGGCCGGCGGGCCTATTGCCTGTCTGGACTTCGACGACCCTGCTGCGAGTGCCGAACGGGTGGCCGGCCTGCTCAGGGACAGGGGCGCGCTGCAGGCCATGTCCGACCGGACGCGGGACGAGCTGGTCGAGTACAGGAGGAACCGGAGGGATTTCGCCGGAGCAGTGCGGCAGGCGCTGGATCCTCTTTCCGGGAGTGACGGGGCTTTGCCCCGCGGCCGGGGCGGGTTATCTTAGGACGACCAGGGAGGTCTGATGAGATACTTCGCAATTCTGGCGTGCGCCGCTTCGAGCGTGCTGGCGGGTTCTCTGCCCTTCGCCAGGTACGGTATGCTCGACGCCCCCGTGGCCGGCGTCCTCGAGCATACCCAGGTGGCCGTAGGGCTCGGATTCACCGCCTATGGCTACGAGAACCCCAACGGCTCGAACGAATCGGACTTCGCCCTGGGCGGACATGTCGAGGTGGGCCTGATCGACCGGATACAGCTCGGCGCAACCTATCTGGGCGCAGGCGGCTTCTCGGGGCAGGCCAGGGTCCTGGCCCTCCGTGAGTCCATCACCCGGCCCGGCATCGCGGTCGGAGTCGAGAACCTGATAGGCGAGAAGAACTACGAGTTCTTCGAGGGCGACTCTGCGCTGTACGAGTATCCGCAGAGCCAGAACCTATCCGCATACATCGTGGTGACCAAGAGCCTGGACTACCTCGCCCATGTGCCGGTCTGCCTGAACCTCGGATGGGGCTCCGGGCGGTTCATCCAGGAAGAGGACTCCGACGGTTTCGCCAATCCCGTACCCGGCCTCTTCATGGCCGTGGAGATCCATCCCTCGAACGTCTTCTCGCTCGCGGTGGAGTGGGACGGCCGGGATGCCAACTTCGGCGCCCGCTACGCCATCAACAGAAAGGTGTCCGTCGCGGCCTGCCTGGCCGAGTTCGAGCAGTCGCTCAGGGGCGACGACAGGGATCAGACCGACGTGATGCAGAACTCCAAGTTCACGCTCGCCGCCGAGTTCGAGCTAGGGCCGTTCTTCAACAGGACGACGCTCGAGCCCACGGAGCGCCTGCGCAGGACACAGGACGAGGAGGCTCTGAGGCAGCTCGAGGAGGAGAGGCGGCGGGCCCTCCAGGAGATAGAGGAGCTGCTCAGGGCTATGGAGGGCGGGTCCGGAGACGCGGAATGACGGGCGGATGCCCGCATCACTGCTGCCGCCGGCCCCGGGGACAGAGGGAATGAAATGATCCTGCTGATGATTGCTTGCGTCTCGACAGGCGTTCAGCCACATATGCCGGAGGATCTGTCCTCGTCGGCTCTCGTTTTCAACGAGTTCATGGCGACCCCTCTCTCTTCGGCCACGGAGGCGGAGGGGGAGTGGATCGAGATCTACAACAGATCCGACGACTACGTGAACCTCTCGGGGTGGCGGATCCGCAACCAGAGCGGCATCCAGATCATCTGCGGCACCTATCTCGTGCCCCCCGACGGATATGTCGTCCTCGGCTCCTCGGGTGACTCCGGGCGCAACGGCGGCTACTCTCCCGACCAGGTCTACTCGGGCTTCGGCATATCGGCCACCGGCTCGCTCATGCTGATCGAGCCCGGAGGGCAGACCGCGGAGACCCTCGTCTACGACTCGTCCTGGCCTGTCGAGCCGGGATGCTCCTGCGAGAGGATCAACCCGAACTGGACCGTCGGGCTCTCATCGAGCTGGGCCGCGGCCCTGTTCTCGTTCGGCGACGGCGACAAGGGCACGCCGGGCGAGAAGAACAGCGTCTACGAGAACTCCTTCGCGTCCAATACCTGGGCCTTCATCAAGGCATTTGTCCAGTAGATCCCTCCTCCTGGCGCTGGCCCTTGCGTCGGCGGCTGCATCCGATCCGCTGACGGTCTTCTTCATCGATCCCGGCTACGCCGATTACTCCGGTGATGCGATGCTCGTGAGGACCCCGTCGGGCGGGAGCTATCTCATCGACGGGGGTGACCACGGGTCCGACCCGTTCTGGGACTGCGGGGAGTCCAGGGTCCTCCCCCTCCTCGACAGCCTGGGCATCTCCCATCTCGACGGCATCGTCGCGACCCACCCGCATTCCGATCACATCGGAGGGCTGATTTCCGTACTGGAGGCCGTCCCGGTCGACTCCGTCTGGGACAGCGGATTCGACTCCGGCTCATTCGTCTACGAAGAGTTCATGGACGCCGTCGAGGCCTGCGGGTCGGGCCTCCGCATCCTCCGGAGGGGCGATTCCCTGGACTGGGGTCCGGATCTCTCGGTGCAGGTGCTGCACCCGGTGGATCCTCTCGATCCGGGCAACATCAACAACGCAAGCATCGTGCTCAGGCTCTCCTACCTGGATGTGAGCTTCCTCTTCGCCGGCGATCTCGAGACCGAGGGCGGCGAGGACGTCGTACTCGAGGCGCTGGCTCTCGGCCTGATAGACAGCGTCGCCTCGGACGTCCTGAAGGTGGGCCACCACGGCTCCTACACCTCCACCTCGACGCAGTGGCTCGCGGCGGTCTCACCCGACTGGGCTGCGATAGAGGTCGGCGCAGGCAATCCCTTCGGGCATCCCCACGGCGAGGTGATCGCCAGGCTGATGGGGCGGGACATCGACATCTTCAGGACGGACCTGCTGGGTACGTTCTTCATCTCGACCGACGGCGACAGCCTCTACTTCCAGTCGCTGCCCGGAGGCGGGACCCCCGGGGATCCTGCCGGCTTCGTTGCCTATCCCAGCCCCTGCTCCGACCATGTCACTTTCCGATGGCCCGCGTCCGGAGGCTCTCCGACATACACCCTGAGAGTCGTGAACCTGTCGGGGGAGACCGTGATGAACCGTGAGACCGGGGACCTCTCGGTCGAGTGGGACCTCTCCCTGGACGGAGGCTCGCTCGCCTCTCCCGGGCTCTATGCAGCCGTCCTGGAGGACGGAGGCGGGGGGAGATGGGTCGAGTACTTCTCCATGGTGCGCTGACCGCCCTGCTCGCATCGGGCGTCTCCGCAGCCTCCACGGGCACGGCCGACGCCCTGGTGCTCTGCGCCGATCCCTTCGCCGCGACCGCGAGGCTCGGCATCGCCGCGGGCGCGGTCACGGCCGGGGCTTCGGCAGGAACGACGAATCCCGCTGCACTCACCCCCGGGATCACCGCATCGGGCGGGACCGCCCGGCTCGAGTCCTCCACCGCCGGTGCGGCGGCCGCCTTCTCCGCCGGGGGAGGCTCCACCGCCGGGCTGGCGATCCAGTGGCTCGGCCACGGAGGCATCCAGGGCAGGGACGAGGCGGGCATGCCCACGGGAGAGTATTCCTGGTCGACGGGTTGCCTGTCGGCCTCCTTCTCCACCGTCCTGCTGCCAGGGCTCAGGGCCGGAGCCTCGCTCGGCCCGGTGTGGGAGAGCGCCGACGCAGAAGGGGCGACGGGCCTCACCTCCACGATCGGCCTCTACAGCGACGCTGTCCCCGGGCTGGAACTGGGCCTGTCCATCGACAACCTGGGCAGCGCGCCCGAGTGGAACGGCGTAAGGAAGAACATGCCCACCGGGCTCACGCTCGGAGCGTCGTGGAGGCCATCGGCCCTCCTCCGGCTCGTGGGCGGGGGATCCCTCGGATTCTTCACGGCCTCGAGGCTCTCGGCAGCCGCCGAGGTCCCCGCCGGCCCGGTAGCCGTATCCGGCGGCTGGGAGCTCGCCGCGGACGAGCCCGATGCTTCGGGCCCCTTCTTCGGGGCAGGCTACGTCTACGAATCCTCCGGATCCTACCGGCTGGATATCTCGGTATCCCGCGACGAGTTCGGCTGGCCGGTGCTGGCCGGGCTCTCCGCCTCCTTCTAGCCGTCGACATCCCTCCGGGCGATATTCGGTCAGGATAGCACGACGAGGGATTCACTCAACCGGAGGTCGGAGATGCCTTCTTCTGCGAGGACGAGGATGCTGATCCTGGCAGCGGCCGTCACCCTGGCGGCCTCCTGCGGCGACGACGAACAGGGTCCTGCCGGAACCGGCGAGGAGCCCCAGGCTTCGGTGCTCGACGCCGACGCCTCGGGTTCGACGAATTCGGTACTGGCGAGCTGGACTCAGTGTCCCGACGAGGATTTCGAGGAGTACCGCCTCTACAGGTCGGAAGAGTCCGGCATCGAGGAGGACCAGACCGGCGCAGTGATCGCCGCCACGCACACCTCGGCCTCCGATACGGTGTTCACCGACACCGGGCTCGAGTGGAGCCACACGTACTACTACGCCCTCGTCACCCGCGACACGGAGGGCCTCGAGAGCTGGAGCAACGAGGTCACGGCCGTCACTCCCGACTCCGGAGCCGCCGGCGACTGGCTGACCTGCGCCGAGGTGCAGGGCATGGCCGCCTCGTCGCCCTACGAGGGCCAGGTCGTCACTGTGACGGGCGTGGTCACAGTGGGAGGCACCGAATACTACTCCTCCACATCTCCCTATGCCGTGCTCTCGGATCCGTCCGGCGGACCGTGGAGCGGCCTGGTCCTCTACGGCGACAGCGTGGAGAGTCTCGTCAGGGGCGACAGCATCGCCATCACGGGAACCGTCCAGGAATACTACGGGATGACCGAGCTCGGTTATGCGACATCCATCGATATCCTCGGCTCCGATGCCGATCTGCCCGCGCCGTCGGCAGTCGCCTCCGAAAACCTGACCGAGGCCGGTGGAGCCGAGGAATGGGAGGCCGTACTGGTCGAGATCACCGACGCGGTCGTGATCTCGGTGGGCTCCTACGGGCAGTTCAACGTGGATGACGGGTCCGGCGAGTGCATCGTCGACGACATGGGCGACTACAGCTACGTACCGACCGTGGGCGACACGCTCTTCAGCGCCGCAGGCGTGCTCTGGTACAGCTACAGCGAATGGAAGCTCGAACCCAGGGACGATGGCGACCTCGACGTCGGGGGGGGAACGGGCCCCGGCGAGGTGCTCTCCTGCTACGAGGTCCAGGGGCAGGTGGCCGAGTCGCCCTATCTCGGGCAGATAGTGAGTGTCACGGGAATCGTCACCGTGGGCGGTGACGAGTTCTACTCCTCGTCCCAGGACTATGCGGTCATCCAGGACGAGGGCGGCGGCGGATGGAGCGGGCTCGCACTCTACGACAACGACATCTCGGGCTTCGCCCGGGGTGACAGCGTCGTGGTGACCGGGACCGTCCAGGAATACTACGGTTTCACGGAACTGTCATACATCACCGACGCCGAGATCGTCTCCTCGGGACATCCGCTGCCCGCCCCCCACGATGCCACCACGGGCGAGATGATGACTTCCTCTGCGCCCGAGGAGTGGGAGAGCGTTCTCGTCAGGATCCAGAACCTCACGGTGGTGAGCGACAGCCTGGGTTACGGCCAGTGGTCCGTCACCGACGGGTCGGGAGCCTGCATGATCGACGACATGGGCGACTACACCTACGAACCGACCGTGGGAGGAGCGATCCAGAGCATCGTCGGAGTGTGCTGGTTCTCCTTCGAGGACTTCAAGGTGGAGCCGCGGGACGATGCGGACTTCGACATCTAGGACAGATCAGAGGCAGTAGGCCGCCCTGCTCCGTCCGGTTTCCCGGGGGGGGGGGGGGGGGGGGGGGGGGGGGGGGGGGGGGGGGGGGGGGGGGGGGGGGGGGGGGGGGGGGGGGGGGGGGGGGGGGGGGGGGGGGGGGGGGGGGGG